>DYZU01000036.1 GCA_022735835.1 Thermincola sp.
GGACGGCCCCAACCGATTGGCCAACTTCCAACATCTAACTTCCAATATGGGGCCGGTGTACGATATAACGCCGTTCTCCGGAAAATACCTGTTCCGATTATGGGTAACGAGTCTGGCGTCTCTATCCGGACAATGGCAGAGATGATTGATAAAAAATTTTCTGCTGGCTTTTAATTCCATCAGCGTGGAATTCGATATGTTTGTTTGGATTCGGATTATAAGTCTATCCCCTTACCTGTGATAAAAAAATAGCAATAATTACAGAGATTGCCTGATCCGGCAGGGAATTTTTATAATTTAATTTGCCAGAACAGGAAGAAAGGGGAGAGACATGTACATAAAGCCAAACAAACGAATACTTTCCACTTTAAGCTGGTTTTTGTTTTTCGGCATATTTTTCTTTTGGCCGCCCGGGCAAGCTGAAGCGGCAGTGTCCCGGATCAGCGCCGCCAAAGGTATCGGTTTTGCTAATCAGGCCCAGAAATGGCGCAACAAATATGTTAAGCAGACATATACGCAAAAATACCGCCACCAGAAAGAAGTGGTCGGTTATTACGCCAAGGACTGGGCCCAGGATAACCAGTCTGACAATTCCCTGAAAGCAAATTCCCAGAGTATTACCGGTGTTGCCACGTTTTCCTATAAAGTTAATTCTTCAGGTCAAATCATTGGACAAACCCCGAAAAAAGCCCTGGCCACAGCATTGGACAATAATATTGAGACTCTGGCTTTGATCCACAACTTCTCTTCCGGGGCATTTGACCGCAACCTCATCCACTCGGTTTTAACCAACCCCGGCATAAGGGCTGAAACAGTAACCAACATATACAAGACTCTTATTAAATACGGGTATGACGGTGTGAATATTGATTTCGAGAATATTCCCCCCGAGGACCGCCGGGCATTAAACGATTTTATGACTGAACTTAAAGATAAACTGGGTCCCAGAGGGATGAAAGTAACGATCTCGGTGCCCGCCAAAACCAAGGACGACCCCGGTAACGGGTGGTCAGGGGCTTTTGATTATCAACACCTGGCCGATACAGCTGACCGGGTCATGCTGATGACTTATGATGAACACTGGCTGGGAGGCGCTCCCGGGCCGGTTGCTTCCCAACCCTGGGTAGAAAAGGTGGTCCGTTATTCTGCGGGAGTGATTCCCGGCGAAAAGACTCTTCTTGGCCTTGGCACTTACGGCTATGACTGGATTGTCGGCCGTAAGGGCTACCGGGCAGTACCGGCAAAAGATGCCCTCACCCTGGCTCAGCAGTATGGGGCTTCCATCCAATGGGACAATTATAGCCAGACACCGTATTTTTATTACTGGAGGAATTCCCAGAAGCATGTGGTGTGGTTTGAAAGCACGCAAAGCGCAAGTTTTAAACTTGACCTGGTCAACCGATACGATCTGAGAGGGATCGCCATCTGGCGTCTGGGATTTGAACCCCCCGGTTTCTGGGACATGGTTAACAGAAAACTGAATGATTCATAAAAAAGACGCTGCCCTTCAGGCGGCGTCTTTTTTTGGCATATGGCGGCAGTGGTTTGAATATATCAATATAAAACTTAAATTTACCGGGGGTTGTGGTATGAGAATATACTACATTAGTTTTCATTACCTGGTCAAAAAGACCATAACGGTTTTGCTTGTCATCCTCGCTGCGTTTCTGGCCTTCAAAATAATCCAATACAACCTCTTTAAACCTGCTGTCAGCAACTTTCAACCGATTTACCAGGGCAGCGCCCGGCAAAAGAAAATAGCCCTCACGTGCAATGTGGTGTGGGGGGAAGAGTACATCCCCCAAATGCTTGACATCTTAAAAAAAAAGAACGTAAAAATGACTTTTTTTATGGGCGGCAAATGGGTCAGGGATTTTCCTGATTTAACGAAAGAAATTGCCAGATTTCATGAACTTGGGAATCACAGCTATTCTCATCCCCATCCCACATTTATCACCAAGGCGGAGAATATTAACGAAATTAAAAAGACCGAACAGGCAGTGTATGAAACCACAAATATAATCACCCGGCTTTATGCGCCCCCGTACGGAGAGTTTAACAAAACGGTACTGGAAGCGGCCGGAGAAAGCGGCTATAAAACCATTCTCTGGAGCATTGACACGCGGGACTGGCAGCGCCCATCCCCGGATGTCATTGTCAGGAGGGTAATTGACAAGGCCCACAACGGCGCAATTGTCTTGCTGCATCCCACCGAACCTACTGTTAAAGCGCTGCCGGTTCTTATTGAACGCTTGGAAAAAATGGGTTACCGGCTGACCACAGTCTCGGAAGTGCTCGGTATCAGGTAGTGTTTGAACTTTTTACCACAGAGGCGCTCTGTGGTTAATTTCTTCTTTGTAAGTGAAGGAGAGAAATTGATTGGGAAGAATGACCTGGAAGGCAGTAATATTTCTCGGCGCATTGATAATTTTTGGCTACACCGGACGGGCCTTTGCTTATGAGCAGTTAAACATTTCAGCGGATGCGGCCATATTGATGGATGCCCAAACAGGACAGGTCCTGTATGCCAAAAATCCCTTTAAAAAGAGACCTCCCGCCAGCACCACCAAAGTAATTACGGCTATACTGGCCATTGAAACCGGAAAGCTTAATGAGATGGTGACTGTCAGCCGCAAAGCGGCAGGCGTCGAAGGCTCCAGTATATACCTGTCTCCCGGGGAAGTCCTTTCCCTGTCAGACCTGTTGTACGGCGCCCTTTTAAGGTCAGGTAACGATGCCTGTACCGCCATTGCCGAACATATCGGGGGAAGTGTGGAAAAATTTGCCGTATTGATGAATATGAAGGCCATGACTCTTGGCGCTGTGAACACTCATTTTGTAAACCCCCATGGGCTTCCGGACAAAGACCATTACACCTGCGCTTACGATTTGGGTCTGATAGCCCGCCACGCCCTGAAAAACCAAACCTTTTCCGAAATCGTGAGCACCAGGGACAAGGTTATTGACTGGCCCGGGAAAAATTGGGACCGCAAGTTAGAAAACACCAATTGGCTGCTCTGGAGGTATTTATGGGCCGAAGGCGTCAAAACGGGAACTACCAGCGAAGCCGGACAGTGTCTTATATCTTCGGCCCGCAAAGATAACAGGGAACTGGTGGCCGTTGTTTTACGCAGCGGTGACCGGTGGACTGATTCAATTAGGTTGTTTGAATACGGGTTTAACCATTTTGAATATTCCCAGGTGGCCGTGGCCGGGGCCAAATTTGGGAAATACCGGGTTCGAAACGGTCAACGGGAAGAAGTGCCTGTACTTTTTGCCAAGGATTTGGGTATCCTGGTTCCCCTTGAGGAAGCCGGCGCTGTCGAAAAGAGAGTGCTGGCGGACTCCTACCCGGCAGCTCCCGTCAAAAAAGGCCAGGTTCTGGGTGCAGTCTCATACTTTGTGAACGATTCTTTTGCCGGCACCGTAAATCTGGTTGCCGGAGCGGACATAGAGCGGCAGGGCCTTTTAGACAGGTTTATAAACTGGTGCAAGGAAACCGTCACTAACATTTTCGGACAAATTTCTGACTAATATTTCGTAAAAAGGTGGAGGAATTTCGACGGTTTTCTCGAATCAAACAGAGATATCCTGTTAAAGCATCATGGGAGGCTTAATTTTAATGTACATGAAAGAAACTTTACCAAACGGAGTAAGAATTGTAACAGAAGAAATACCTTATGTGCGGTCCGTATCAATAGGAATATGGGTGGGAGCAGGTTCCCGGGACGAGGATGAGACTAACAACGGGATAGCTCACTTTATTGAACATATGATGTTTAAAGGCACCGCCAGGAGGTCCCCCAAGGAAATTGCCGAGACGCTGGATGCGGTAGGGGGCCAGTTGAATGCTTTTACATCAAAGGAATACACATGTTATTATGCCAAAGTATTGGACGAGTACTTGGACACCGCGGTGGATCTGCTCAGTGACATGTTTTTCAATTCACTTTTTCTGGAGGAGGAAATCGAAAAAGAAAAGAATGTAATAGTCGAAGAAATTAAAATGTACGAGGATGCCCCCGATGAATTGGTCCACGATATTTTTGCCAGCACTCTGTGGCGCGGGCACGCCTTGGGCCGGCCGGTCATCGGAACCGAACAGATAATCAGACGATTGAGCAAAAAAGACATTGATGATTTCATTTACAAATTTTATTCTCCGGATTCTATGGTAGTGGCCGTGGCCGGCAACATAAAACACGAGAGTATCGTTGAAAAGCTGTCGCCTCTCTTCGGAACCGTCCCGAAGCGGGGGGAAAAGAGAAATTATACTGTCCCTGACCATCACTGCCTTGTTCATGTCAAAAAGAAAGATACCGAGCAGGTACATCTTTGCGTAGGGACTCCGGGTTTGGCCATGGACGACCAGAAAATATATGTGCTGCATGTTTTAAACAGCATTCTCGGAGGCGGTATCAGCTCCCGCCTTTTCCAGGAAATCCGGGAAGAGAGAGGATTGGCCTACTCGGTTTTTACCTACCATAATTCATACCGGGATGCCGGACTGTTTTCGATCTACGCAGGGCTCAGCAAAAATAACCTGAACCAGGTGGTGTCGTTAATAAGCAAGGAGATGAAGGATATTCGCATTAACGGAATAACCAAGGAAGAACTTCTAAGGGCAAAGGAGCAACTGAAGGGGAGCCTGTTCCTCGGACTTGAGAATGTAAGCAACCGGATGAGCAGGTTGGGTAAGTCGGAACTCTGCCTGAACAGGGTAGTTACCGTAGAAGAAGCGGTTGAACGGATCAAAAAGGTATCCCTTGATGATGTCAAAGAACTGGGTGAAAAACTGTTCAAGAGAGAAAATATAGTCGTTACCTCTATTGGCCCGGAGGTGGATGAAAAGCAGTTTGCTGCCATTATTGACTAGGAGGCTTTTATGGACCTGGTAAAGGTGTTTGTCAAAAGAACCCCCGCCGGGAAAGGAATTCCCTTACCGCAATACATGACGGCAGGCGCCGCCGGAATGGATCTTTATGCCGCTGTGGAGCAAACCGAGGTCCTGAAACCGGGGGAAATCAAGCTGATTCCCACCGGGATATGTATAGCCTTGCCGGAGGGGTATGAGGCTCAAATCAGGCCGCGCAGCGGTCTTGCCTTAAAGCACGGGATCACCATGGTGAACACCCCCGGAACCATAGATGCGGATTACCGGGGTGAGATAGGTTTGATTCTTACTAACCTGGGAAGCGCTCCCTTTGAGATCAAAAGGGGGGACCGGGTGGCGCAGATGGTCATAAACAAAGTGGCCAGAGCGGAATTTTGGGAAGTGGAAGACCTGGAACAGACGGACCGCAGTTCCGGCGGGTTCGGTTCCACGGGGAAATGACGAAGTTTTTCCAAGGACCTTGAGCATAGCTTGGGACACTTGCACATAAATATTATTAGGGGGTGCCCCGTTTTCATTGTAACCACCCCCGGTCTTAAGGGGGTTGGACCGTGAACAGTCTCAGGCTGAGTGACCTGGAAGGGAAAGAAGTCATTAACCTGGTTGATGGGGCCAGGCTGGGTGTTATCGGTGAACCTGACCTGGTCATTGATATAATCACCGGTGAGATTCAATCAATTATTCTTCCCAGAAAGAGTACCTTGGTCAGTTTGTGGATGGACCGCCAGCATTTAATTATCCCCTGGCAGTCCGTGAAAAAAATCGGAAACGAAGTGATTATCGTTGAATTGGACAACACCGTTCCAAATTTAACCCGCTACCCCGGTTAAAAAAACGCGGCATTAACCCAAACGCGGCATTGAGCCGCGTTTTTTTATTGCCACCTCTGCCATAAATTATGCAATGAAATATTAATTGAGAAAAGTTATAATTACTGATAAACGCATAAAGGAGGTGGACATATTGAAGATAAGAAAACTCCAGCTGGTTTTGCTTTTTATGCTTTCAGTATTGCTGGTATCTACGGTAGCGTACGCTTATGTGGGGCCTGAGTTTGGTTCCCGAATTCTCCGTTACGGGATGATCGGCGGGGATGTCCAGGAACTCCAGGACTTTCTCAATAACAATAACTATCCCGTGGGGTATGCTGATGGCATATTTGGCGCCAAGACCAGGAACGGGGTTATCAATTTCCAGAAGAACAACGGGCTTGTCGCGGATGGGATCGTAGGTCCAAAAACTTTTGCGGCCATAAATAAAGCCGGCGGCAATAACAGCCCAAAATATACGGTTAAAAAGGGCGACACCCTTTACTCCAAGCCGATCCCTGACCTTAAAATTGTGGTGGACAAGTCTGACCACCTGCTGACCATGTTTGCAGGGAAGACCCCTCTTAAATCATACCGGGTTGCATTTGGGGAAGGAGGCCTCGGCGACAAAGAACGGGCAGGCGACCGTAAAACGCCGGAAGGAACATTCTATGTTGCAGAACGTTCCGTGCTCTCGCCACCCGACCAGTATCTGGGTTCCAGGTGGCTGAGGATAAGTTATCCCAACATTGAAGACGCCGAGAGAGGACTGAATTCCGGGATGATAGACGAAGATACCTACCGGGCAATAGTCAGGGCCATTAATAACCGTGAAATACCGCCGCAGCGCACGGCTCTCGGTGGGGGAATAGGCATTCACGGCGGCAGCAACTCGGGTGAAAACCAGGGAGACTACTGGACATGGGGATGTGTCGGGATGACCGATCCGGATATCGAAGAGATTTTTGACTATATTCCGGTGGGTACCGAAGTAGTAATAAAATACTGATTTCAAATAAGTGTTATTTTCTGCGATTTGTAAAAAACCCGCTGCAAAGCTTGAACTGCTGCGGGTTTTTATTTTTTTAAATCAGCTACCTTCCGCCCAATAATCTCCGCAAACTGCGGACAACCAGGGGGACTATGGCTAAGCCGGCCGCCAGGTATGACGCTATCAGGAACGCCTTAAACGCCAGGAAGAACCCCTCGTCGAAGCGTTTTTCCAGGAATCCCACCATTGAATTGTATGCTGTTATGCCGGGTACAAGCGGAATGATGCCGGAAACGATATATACTGTTACAGGCTGTTTTTGAATCCTGGCGAGTATTTCTGCCACTAAACCAATGGTGACGGCCCCTGATACGGTTGCTACCAGTTCGGGAACGTTTTGGCGGCTGATAAGGTCTCTGACCGCCCAGCCGGACATACCGGCAAGTCCCACTGTAATCCAGGCCGAGCGGGGAGTCCTGAGGGTAATGCCGGTTAATGATGAAGTGGTGAAGGCAAGAAGCATTTTGAATAACAAGCTAACGCCTCCTGTTTGGCTTAAAGTATTAGCTTTCGAATATAACCTCCGTACAGAGCCAGGGCGAAGCCCACCCCGCCGGCCAGGGCGGCGGCTACCAGAAGCGCTTCCACCAGCCTGAGTGTACCGGACAGGAGGTCCCCGGAGATAAAATCCCTGATCGCATTCGTGAGAGCGACTCCGGGAACAAGAGGTAGAAGCGCACCCACAACAATTTTATCCAGGTGTTGCCCAAAATTGAAGTCCACGAATAAACTGCCAATAAGACCGGCAAACAGCCCCGCCATATAATGCTGGAATACATAGGCCAGGTTAAAGGCCGTGGCTCCGGTTAACACCCGGACCAGAGCGGTGGCCACGATGGCGGGGATAAAGTCGGCCGGACTTCCTCCCAGGAGGAAAGTAGCTGACCCGGAAGCCAAAGCGCCGGCGGATAAAATCAGCGTGAAACAGGCGCCGTTTGCATTGGCCTCCAAGCTACGGATTTTCAACAAACCTTCTTCCAGGGAAATTTGCCCGCCGGAGAATTTCCGGGAAATATCGTTAACCATTGATACAACGGTCAGGTTAATGTCCCTGGCGTATATCCGCTTGGCTTTGGTCAGCCGGGCGTTACCATATCTTGCGTTGATAATTATTCCGGTGGGAAAGACCAAAACTTCTGTTTCAGTCAAACCGGCCCGGATACATATGCGCTGGATTGTATCCTCTACCCGGGAGGTTTCGGCCCCGTTTTTCAGGAGCAACTCCCCGGCCAGTCCGGCAAATTCAAGTGCTTGATGTCCGGTAATGTAAATCACCTTCGTCTCTTTTTTCTTATTATACTGCCCGGTTGGTTGCGGTATTCAGCAAACAGCCGGTCAATCCTGCTCCCTTGACATATTATCTTATTTGTAAGAAAATAAAGTTTAAGGTATTTGATGTAAATACTTTGAACAATAAGTTTCCCGGTATTTCAGTCCGGAAATGATGCGGGAGGTTTGCATTAAAATGTTAAAAGTGGTTGTACTCGGAGCCGATGGCAGAATGGGACGGGAGGTAGTAAAGGCCGTACTCAAAGAAGATGACTTGTTACTGGTAGGAGCCATCGATATCAGAAATCACGGACAGGATATAGGAACTTTGACTGTCGGCGCTCCCTGCGGAGTGATGGTGGCCGGTAATCTGGGCCGTGTTTTGGAAGAGACCGATGCCGATGTGGTGGTTGACTTTACAACGCCTGATAGTATCCGGAACAACCTGTCGGTTGTCTTAAGACACAGGGTCAATGCCGTCGTGGGCACAACCGGCCTGTCCGAAAAGGATATTGCAGAAATTGACCGGCAGGCTGTGGATGCCAATGTAGGGGTGGTGATAGCCCCTAATTTTGCCCTTGGCGCAATCCTGATGATGAAGTTTGCGGCGGAAGCGGCAAGGTACTTCCCGGATGTGGAGATTATTGAACTGCATCATGACCAAAAACTGGATGCCCCGTCGGGGACAGCTATGAAGACGGCGCAACTTATTAAAGAGAACAGGGAATTTAAGAACCAGGGTCATCCTGAGGAACACGAAAATATACCGGGGGTGCGCGGAGGGAAATTCGATGGGATGCGAATCCACAGTATCCGTTTACCGGGATTGGTGGCCCACCAGGAAGTAATTTTTGGGGGGCTTGGGCAGACTCTCCGGATCAGACATGATTCCATCAACAGGGAGTCATTCATGCCGGGTGTCATTATGGCTGTGAGGAAAGTAGTAGACCTGAAAGGAGTGACTTACGGACTGGAAAAACTTTTAACAGAATAGAGTTAAAAACCTGTTTGACAAGCACCTCCCTTTATACGGCGTCATATACTGTCAGTAGTTGGTCGTACAAAAGGAGGTTGTGGCATGGGTTCTACGCTCGCGGGAGTATCCATTGCGGTGCTGGGGGGTGATGACAGGGAACTGGTCCTGGTCCCGGAACTGGTGCGTAAGGGTGCCGACGTGAGAGTTGCCGGAATATCCAAGCTTGCCGAAAGCAGAGATGTCCGGTGCTGTGACAGGGTAAATGATGCTGTCAGGGATGCTCGTTTTGTAATTCTCCCTATGCCGGGGATTGATGAAAAGGGTATTGTCAGAGCCAAATACTCACAGCACCCGCTGGTTTTAGACAGAGAGACCATGCTGGCATTCCGTGACGATTGCGTGCTGATAGTAGGTTTTGCCAGGCCCCTGCTGAAAGAACTGGCAGCCTTAAGAGGGATAAAAGTGATAGAAATTGCGGATATGGACGAAGTTGCTATCCTGAATTCCATTCCGTCAGCGGAAGGCGCCATTCAAATGGCCATGGAAGCAACCGATATAACCCTGCATGGCAGCAATGTTTTTGTCCTCGGTTTCGGCCGATGTGGGATAACCCTGGCCCGCATGTTGTCCGCTTTGGGAGCAAAAACAACGGTAGTGGCCCGAAAACCGGCAGACCTGGCCCGGATCAGGGAAATGGGGATGGAACCCCTTACCTATTCGCAGATTCACCACCGTATTGGGGAAGCAGATGTTGTCTTTAACACGGTGCCCAGTCTGGTCCTGGATAAAACCCTGTTACAGAGGGCAAACCCTGCCGTTTACATCTGTGATATTGCTTCAGCGCCCGGTGGTGTTGATTTTGCCGCGGCTAAAGAGCTGGGGATCAAGGCGGAATTGGCTCCCGGCCTTCCGGGTAAAGTTGCTCCCAGGACGGCTGGATTAATCCTCGCTCAGGTTATTCCGGATATTATTCGGCAAGAACTCGCCAATCCTTCCTCTTGTTCAGACCTTGAGTGGAACTCAAGGTAAGCGGGGGTGCTTGGATGCATCTGAAAGGTATTAAGATAGGTTTGGCTGTTACAGGCTCACACTGCACCATTAGGGAGGTTTTGAACCAAGTCACCCGCCTGGTTGAATACGGGGCGGACGTGTATCCTATCATTTCACCCACAGTGGACTGTGATGATACGCGCTTTGGCAAAGCAAGCGAATGGAAAGAGTTTTTACAGAAGACTACAAAACACGAGATTATCAAAACCATTGTTGACGCGGAACCCATAGGGCCTAACAAATTGTTTGATATAATGGTGGTGGCTCCTTGCACAGGTAACACCCTGGCCAAATTGACCCACGGTATTACCGACGGACCTGTGTTAATGGCCATTAAAGCTCATTTAAGAAATCAAAGGCCTGTTGTGCTGGCCATCTCAACCAATGACGGTTTGGGTATTAACGCCAAAAACATCGGGCTGTTGTTAAATATGAAAAATATTTACATGGTTCCCTTCGGACAGGATAATCCCACGGTGAAAGCGAATTCTTTAGTGGCTAAAATGTCATTATTGCCTGAAACGATAATGAAAGCGCTCGAGGGCAAGCAGTACCAGCCTGTTCTCATCCAGTACTAGTCACTGGTAAGTTTTCCGTCGGTGGTGTAAGTGCAGAAGCCTTTAAATACATATTAAATTTGCGGAGGGATAGTTGTGAAAAGATTCAATGTTGCAGTCGTAGGCGCCACCGGCGCGGTTGGACAAGAATTGCTGAAGATTTTGCTGGAGAGAGACTTTCCCGTGTCTGACCTGAAGCTGCTTGCCACCGAAAGGTCTGCGGGCAAAAAGATAGAATTTAAAGGAAAAGAGTATACGGTTGAGCCTACAACCCCGGAAGCCTTTGCGGGAGTAGACATTGCCCTGTTTGCCGGCGGCTCGGCCAGTAAGGATTTTGCCAGGGAAGCCGCCAAAAGGGGCGCTGTGGTAGTGGATAACAGCAGCGCTTTCAGGATGGATCCGGAAGTGCCCCTGGTAGTACCCGAAGTAAATCCCGAAGATGTCAAGCTGCATAAAGGGATTATTGCCAATCCCAATTGTTCGACAATTATTATGGTGGTAGCTTTAAAACCCATCCACGATGCCGCCAGAATAAAGAGGGTTGTGGTATCCACCTACCAGGCTGTTTCGGGAGCAGGCAAGGAAGCCATTGACGAACTGGCTGAACAGGTTAAGCTGCTGGCAGAAGGAAAGCAGGCAGTCCCCCAGGTTTTCCCTTATCAAATCGCCTATAACCTCATTCCTCACATAGATGTCTTTGCTGACCTGGATTACACCAAGGAAGAATGGAAAATGGTCAACGAAACAAAGAAGATTATGCATGATGACAGCATCCAAATTACCGCCACAACTGTAAGGGTTCCTGTATTCAGAAGCCATTCGGAATCAGTCAATATTGAAACCGAACGGAAACTGTCGGCAGCTGAGGCCAGGGAACTTCTGGCCAGGGCTCCGGGTGTTATTGTTCAGGATAACCCCGAAAAGAAGGAATACCCAATGCCGTTATATACTTCGGACAAAGATGAAGTCTTTGTCGGCCGAATCAGGGAGGACAACTCCCTGGCAAACGGGCTTAATTTGTGGGTTGTGGCCGACCAACTCCGCAAGGGCGCTGCTACCAATGCGGTACAAATTGCCGAACTGGCTGTGAAGTACGATGTTGTTAGGAGATGAACTGCATGAAATACCTGGTGCAGAAATTTGGCGGGACTTCATTAACCAGTTCCCAATTAAGGGAGCAGGTGGCCCAAAAAATTATGGCTGCTAAAGAGGCTGGTTACAGTCCGGTAGTTGTGGTCTCCGCCATAGGCCGGGAAGGTGATCCATACGCTACGGACACTTTACTGAAATTTATTGAAGGAATTAATCCGGAAATATCTCCTAAAGAACTGGATAACCTAATGGCATGCGGTGAAATTATATCAGGTGTGGCCATGGTGGCAATTCTGGAAAAACACGGGCACAAGGCGGTTTTTCTCACCGGGGGGCAGGCGGGAATCATTACAGATGACTGTCATACAGATGCCCATATTATTGAGGTCAACCCCAAACTTATCCATAAATATGCCCAAGAAGGAATAATTGTTGTGGTCGCCGGGTTTCAGGGACAAACCAGGGATGGGTTGGTTACCACCCTTGGGCGCGGGGGCAGCGATACCACCGCGGCCGCTCTGGGGGTGGCCCTGAATGCCGAAGCTATTGATATTTATACAGATGTGGAAGGAATCATGACAGCGGACCCACGGATTGTGGAAAACGCCAGGACCCTGGACATGATGACTTATAACGAGATATGCCAGCTGGCCCATGAAGGCGCCAAGGTAATTCATCCCCGGGCCGTTGAAATAGCCATGCAAAAAAATATTCCGATTAGAGTCAAATGTGCTTTTTCTGATGCTCCGGGCACGCTGGTCACCTCATGGACTGATAACGGCGCTGTGGAGATCAAAAGGGACCGTGTGATTACCGGGATTACGCATATCCCCAATGTTACCCAGATAGTGGTCCGTACATCCGATTTCCCCGAATCCGGGCACCCGCAGCTAAAAATTTTCAAAGCAATGGCTGCGGCCGGGATAAGTGTGGATTTCATCAACGTCCATCCGGATGTCGTGATTTACACCGTAAAGGATAACATCGCTTCCAAGGCCATCGGAATTCTCGAAGACATGGGGTTTTCTCCCGTTGTTAAACCCAATTGTGCGAAAGTGTCTGCCGTAGGAGCGGGCATGGCCGGAGTCCCCGGCGTAATGGCCGGCATCATGGAGGCTTTGACAGCCGAGAACATAAAAATCCTGCAGACTGCCGACTCCCATTCCACAATCTGGTGCCTGGTGAAACAGGAAGAGATGGAGAAGGCAATAAGGGCGCTGCATAATTATTTTGCCTTAGGTGAGTAGACAGTACTCTAAAATAATGGAATGTTAAAAAGCGAGTGATTTTCAACATTCCTGAGATGGAAGGTGGAAAAGTGGTGACAGATTTTGGGCGAGTGTTGACTGCCATGGTAACCCCGTTTAATTCAGCGCTGGAAGTTGATTATGGGAAAGCAAGGCAACTGGCAAGGTATCTGGTGGAAAACGGTTCTGACGGGATTGTTGTTGCCGGTACTACCGGTGAGTCGCCAACTCTGACAAAAGAAGAAAAAATCAAACTCTTTGAAAATGTGGTGGATGAAGTCGGCGATAAAGCAAAGGTTGTTGCCGGCACTGGCTCAAATACTACGGCCGACTCAGTCTGGTTGACCCGGGAGGCGGAAAAGGTAGGAGTTCACGGTGTGATGCTGGTAACTCCATATTACAATAAACCGCCTCAGGAAGGCCTTTATAACCATTTCCGGACAATTGCCGAAGCGACCCGTCTTCCCGTCATGCTGTATAACGTTCCGGGAAGAACTTCGGCGAACCTGATGCCGGATACGGTTTCCCGGTTAGCCCGGATTGAAAATATCGTTGCCCTGAAGGAAGCCGCGGGAAGTTTGGACCAGGCTGCCGAAATAAGACGGAAAACGCCGGCGGATTTCCATATATACTCCGGCGAAGATTCCCTGACTCTCCCGATGCTGAGTGTAGGCTGTCACGGTGTGGTTAGTGTTGTGGCCCATGTTGTAGGGGTAGAATTACAGAATATGATCAAGGCGTTTCTGGAAGGCGATACGACTACAGCTACCAGGATACACCTGGCCCTGTTTCCGATATTCAAAGCCTTGTTCATAACCACTAACCCTATTCCCGTGAAAGCCGCCATGAATTTGATGGGACATGATGTCGGAGGCCTGCGACCGCCTCTCCTTCCGGCGGGTGAAAAGGAATTGGCAGCCATCCGAAATATACTCGAAAGCTTCAATAAAATATAAACGAAGCAAAATCGGTTAAAATATTTGACGGGCAGGTATATTCCTGCGAGCGGCCGCAATTTCCACCGGCCACATTGGAGGTCGGAAGTTAAAGGTCAGACTTCCAACATCTAACTTCCAATATGGGGCCGGTGGACGATATAGCGCCGCTCTCCGGAACACACCTGCCCGTCCTTTTTGACGAGTTTTTAA
>DYZU01000037.1 GCA_022735835.1 Thermincola sp.
TACCTGGGCCAGTTCCCCGATGGTCGCACGGTTTACGGTAGCCAGTATAAGAACGTCATTGGCAGTTTTTCCGATTGCGCTCCGCGCCCCGCTGTTTGTGGTTATTTTGGGGTCTGTGTAACCCTCCGCTTTGGGGTCTGCAACAACCTTCCCTCCCGACAAAAGAGTGGGACCGGCTCCCACTGAGTGCTTAATTCCGCTCCAATCAACATTATTTCCTGCCGGGTCCTTAAAGGAAAGACTGTAGTCTACCGGGGTTCCCGGAGTAAACCGTTCCAAATACCTGCTGACATTCGGGTCAGTGCCGAAGTTAATTACGTAGCCGTTGGAAGGAATTGACGCCTCGCCTGTAACAACTGAATCGACAACCCCGTTTTTTACTATCACTGACGTACCGGCTTTCATCCCGGTCGTTTTCCCTTTGTGAGGAGTAAAAATCACGATAGCCGAGGGGTCTGTCACTACATGGTTAATATACCAGGCATACCAATTATGTCTGAAATCATCGTTATTGTCTGTAGTACCTGTGATTGAGGTTCTTATCGGCGCAAACCGCACTTCGTTGTTTTCTCCGAACCCGACGGTGGAACCCACGTTTGAAAGGTGAAGGAAAGCACCGTCAATCTGGATGTTACCCTGGGGCTGCATATCTGAGTATGAGTTAAAAAATGTACCGTTAATCGCAGCCGTCGCACCGTAGCGTTTAGCCAATGCGGACAGTTCCTCGGTTCCGCCGACACAGCCTCCGCCGAGGGCCGGCTTTATTTTGATCCAGGGGCTTTTAAGGTTTATATACACAGCTTTAACTGAAAAGTTCTTTTTGCCTATCGTGACTGTCTGTGAATTACTCCAGATATTCGCAGTTGCATCAGCCTGAGGCGTATCATAAAAAACATGACTCACCGCAATTATTAAAACCAGACAAATTATTGTTAATAACAAAATCTGTTTTCTCAAAAAGGTCACTCCTTCGACACGATACGGCAAAAACTTATCTTTCTGCCAATATTTTCTTCTACATATCACCCTGTTTTTCCTGCTGGTTAATACAACAAAATGCAAGTTTTGTTGTATTAGCAAAACAGCGGCAAACCCTTACCGCTGTAAGGATTGAAGGGCTTTCGGCATTGGCAGGTTAAAAAACAGGGGCTTTTTATACAACATATTATAGTGAATTATATATTTGTGTTGTATTAAAAAATGGCATTTTTTAACCCCCTCAAAACAATTTTGAGGGGGTTGAAAATACCAAATCACCTGGCTAACGTAGCGCACAAAGCGCTCAGGCTGGTCATAGCCGGGCTTGTGCTTAACACAAGCCCACGGCTTTAGCCGTGGGTACTATGACTCCTCAATCTGGTATTCAAATGACTCGACAATTCGTCTTTTTTCTTCTTCAGAAATTTCTTCAATTTCTTCGATTTTCTCAACTACATAACAAGCATAACACTTGCCATCTTTATAAGTGTGAGTACTGCACTCACACATTTGACTTAATAACATCTCGACCATTCCGTCCAAATCGTTGCTATGGGCGTAACGGCCTGTCTGAAGGTCGAAAAATTTCATGTGCTTCATTTTTTGACACCCCCTTAATTATTCGGTTCACTTTCTGACCCTGAAAACACTGCCCCGCTTCTCAACTACGGCACCGACGGGGAAGTGGCTTGCCAGGCGAAGCAGTTCTTCTGCTTCTTTTTTCGCATCAATGACCTGGCCGAACCCTCTCTCGTTCAGACTGGTCTGAATCATTCGGACATATCCCTTTTTAGTTAGCCGAACATCGGCTACCTTAAAGGTTGTGGTTGCCTTGTGGCACTTTATACCAACCATTGACCTGCGGCAACCACAATTGCCATCTATATTATCGTCTGCGTCACATTCAAAACCGAATGTGACAATCTCTCCTTCCGGGACAAAACAGAAGTCATTGCTGCGCCTCCCCTGGGTTTCTTCAGTGGCAACAAAAATCTTCATTCCAACCCCCCCTTGCTGTTCCTGTCCTGCCGGGCTATTTCCTTCATCAGGGCATAGGTTATTGCCAACGCCTCTGCCGGACCGCAGTCAGGATCGGCAGCAAGCTGTTCGCGTATTGCTCTCACCATGTCGCTCAGTCCAAGAAGGTATCTTGCAGCCCATGGGCGCTTGCCCTCGACACACTGTCTGTACCCTGCCTGGAGAACAAGGACAGGCAGGATGTTCAGGCGGTTAGCAATTTTGTTCACTGCCTTTACAGCAGCTGGCATGTTGTCGCTGTGGACCTGCGCACCCATCGCATCCAGGTCTTTTATCAAATCAATCAGGCGCGGGTTGTCATCGTTAATGGTAACTTCACCGAAAAACGCCTGTTTTTCCATTATTTTTTTCATTATTTTGCCCCCCTTTTTTCTTCTAAGATGAACCAGTTCAGCCTGTCAACCCTGCCGCTACAACATCAAATGGCAGGTGTCCCCCCACCTATAGAGGTGGGGGACACCTGCCGTTTTTCTTTTACTCAGACTGCTGATTTCCAGGAAAATCCTGTTGACCTGGCCAGCAGCCTTACTTTTCTCGGACTGAAATGCCCAATCCTTTTTCCATCGGCATCGGCTATGCCCAGTACCTTCGATATATCCGTCGGCAGGCCGCATACCCAACCCCGATAGGTCTTTCCGGCCTTCTCCGCTTCCACCCAGTCGCCTTTGCGGAAAAATCCGCCGTTGGCGGTGCCGCCAAAGCGCGGTCTAATGCCACCCTTTTGCGGGTTCTGCCGGTGCAGGCTCCGCCTGGCGTATTGAAGTCTGCGCCAGACATAGAAAGGCGTGTCGGCATTTTGACAGCCCGTTACCCTCATCAGCATGGCCACGGCGTCGTTGGCGTGGGTCGCAGGTACCTGTTCCCACTTTTTGTTGGTCTGTTTTTGCAGGCCGAATTTCTCCCGCCAGACATCCGTGTCGTCTACCTCCACCA
>DYZU01000038.1 GCA_022735835.1 Thermincola sp.
TAAAGCATGGCGGTTTCACAAAAAAATAAAAATAGGAAATGAAGATGAGGATGAGGACGAAGATGAAATCGAAGGCAGGATTTCGGCGGTTAACTCCGGCAGGGTTACAATTGTTGATGAAGACGGAAATACTGTTGAGTACGGCATTGCAGCCAACGCGGTAATCAAAATAAAAGGCAGGCTGGGTACTGTTGCCCAAATTAAAACGGGAGATAAAGCTGAACTTAAAATAAAAAATAACCTTGTTGTAAAACTGGTTGTAGAAAGTTCCGATGAAGATGAGGATGAGGATAAGAAGATTAATTGATGGTAAAGACAGATTTTTGGAGTAAAAGGGGTTCCCCTAATTAACTTTTAGGAGAGCCCCTTTTCTATTACGGATGCTGTTAAGGTTGGCGGACTTTATACTGGGGTTCCTGCTGTTCAATATAGTTTACACGGCCTTTTAAGGCGTTGGCGATGTTTTCCACCTGCCCGCTGAGGTCGTTAAACATTTGCTGGGCAGTCTTGTCCTGGGTTTCCAAGGCGAATGTCTTCAGGTTAGCAGCGGCGCCTTCAAGGCTTGCCAGAGTCTGATGCATTTTCTGTCCGATAGTCATTTAAAAAACCTCCTCTTTTGGTAATTCATTGAAATAATCCCCTCAACGAGGGGATTTTACTCTAACCCTTGGGTTTGAAAGTTTCGCATTTGGTTTGGTCAGAATTCTTTGATTGGGGAACACCGTTATGCTCCACCTGAATCATAGGTGCATCGCATTTGACATTGCTGTTATATTCGCATTCGGTCACAGAACACTTGATATTCGGCATGTTTTCACCTCCTTATCTTAATTATTTCTCGTAAGAGGATATTTAATGCACCAGCAAACTGTTTTCCCCGGTAAAAACGTTGGTTTGATATAATAACAGGAAGGTAAATTTATTTACTATCAGGTTACCGACCAAAGAATTGCCCTGATCGGGTCAGCAATAATTTTGTGGTTGCCCCGAAAAGAAGTAAAAAGGGAAGGTGAAGCAGAGAAGGAAGGTGATCTGAAATGATAAAATCAGCGGTTCTTTTTATCTTGGCAGGTTTGGCGGAGATTGGCGGAGGCTATTTAGTTTGGCTGTGGCTGCGGGAGAAAAAAAGCATTGTAATTGGTTTAGCCGGCGCCATGGTTCTTGTATTGTATGGAATAATTCCCACTCTGCAACAGTATCCGCAATTTGGCAGGGTATATGCGGCCTATGGAGGTATTTTTATTGTTTTATCTTTATTTTGGGGGTGGATTATAGATAAAAAGCAGCCTGACCGCTATGACAGGATTGGCGGCCTTGTTGCTTTGATCGGCGCCGCTATTATTATCTGGATGCCAAGATAACGGACTGGATTTTTGGTACATTTCTCCCAATTGTGGTATAATAATTTAAAATTTTGTGTTAGGAAGGTGGACAATGGCACAAAAATATAATGTCATGACATTCGGCTGCCAGATGAATGAACGTGATTCCGAAATCCTGGCCGGAATGCTTCATGAGATGGGATATGAAAAAACCGCTCATCTTGATGAAGCCGATGTTGTTATTTTGAATACCTGCTGTGTCCGGGAGACCGCGGAAAATAAAATTTGGGGCCGGATAGGAGACTTGAAGGCCCTGAAAAGCAAAAACCCCGGGATGATTATAGGCATTTGCGGCTGTATGACTCAACAACATGAGGTGGGCGAAAAAATTCGCCGGCGGGCGCCGCATGTGGATCTGATTTTTGGCACCCACAATATTCACCAGCTGCCTGAACTTATTGCCAGGGTTAAGGAAGGAAGAAAGACCGTTGTAGACATATGGGAAACCGAAGGAGACATAATCGAGAACCTGCCTTCCAAAAGGGTGGAAGGGGTAAAAGCTTACGTAACCATAATGTATGGCTGCAATAATTTTTGCACCTACTGCATCGTCCCTTACGTCCGGGGCCGGGAAAGAAGCAGGAAGATGGAAGATATCGGGCGGGAAGTAAAACAGCTGGCGGCTGAAGGATATAAAGAAGTCATGCTCCTGGGCCAGAATGTCAATTCTTACGGTAAAGACTTAACCCCCCAGATGGAATTTGCAGACCTCCTGCTGGAACTGGATACCGTAGAAGGAGTTGAAAGAATCCGGTATATGACATCCCATCCCCGGGACTTTACCGACCGGCTTATTGACGTGATCGCTTCCTCCAGAAAAGTATGCGAACATTTTCACCTGCCGGTACAGGCCGGGGGTAACAATGTTCTGCGAAGGATGAACAGGGGTTATACCAAAGAAATTTACCTGGAACTGGTGCAAAAAATCAGGGCCAGAATTCCGCATGCCAGCATTACAACCGACCTGATCGTAGGATTCCCCGGAGAGACCGAGGAAGACTTTGCAGATACGATGGATCTGGTTCGCCGGGTAAGATTTGACGCTGCTTTCACCTTTGTATATAACAAGAGGTCCGGCACACCGGCGGCCGAAATGCCGGACCAGGTTCCCGACCAGGTCAAAAAGGCCAGGATTCAGGAGTTGATAGAAGTACAAAATGCGATTAGCCTGGAGAAAAACCTGGCAGAAGTGGGAAAAGTCCACGAAGTGTTGGTAGAAGGACTCAACAAGAGTGATCCAACCAAGTTGGAATCCCGGACCAGGACAAATAAACTGGTCCTGTTTAAAGGTGACAGGAAATTGATAGGGCGAATTGTGAAGGCGGAAATAACCGAAGCGGGCACCTGGCACTTGGATGGGAAACTGCTTTAAAAAAAGGAAATAAAACAAAAACGTCGAAGATGTATTTAAAGAATTGGAGGTGAAAAGATGTCAGCAGAAATTATGGAAAAGGCCAGCGAATTAGCCGAAGCTATTGCTGAGAGCAGGGAACTGGCACAGATGAGGGACGCCGAATTAACAATGAACGCGGATCCTACGGCAGTCAGTATTATAGAGGAATTCCAGGAGAAACAAAAAGCTGTCCACAACAAACAGATGCGCGGGGAAGAACTTGACGAACAGGACAAAAAAGACATTGCCAGAATCGAGGATAAAATGAGCAGCCACCCGGCCATCAGGGCTTATATAGAAGCTTCCGAGAAATTTGAATATCTTATGAGAAGCGTTAATCTGGTTATTGCCAGGGCCATTTCAGGCGGGGAACAGGGATGCGGTTGCGGATCGGCCTGCGGCCCTGAGTGCGGTGCTGACTGCGGCAGTTATAATTAATTTATTATAAAAGGGGCTTTTGCCAAAGAGCCTCTTTTTTTATGTTTTGTCCTGCAGGCCAGATTATGGTATTATTAATGCTAAAGGAGGGACCCGCATTGACTGCCCTTACTCCTATGATGAAGCAGTATCTGGCCATAAAAGAGGAGCACCCTGATGCCATCCTGTTTTTCCGTTTGGGAGATTTTTATGAAATGTTTTTTGACGATGCGGAAACAGCGTCCAGGGTATTGGAAATCACGCTTACAGCCAGAGACGGGGGGAGCGCCGGCCGGGTGCCTATGTGCGGCGTTCCTTACCATGCCGCCGAGACGTATATAGCCAAATTGATCGAAAAAGGGTTCCGGGTAGCCATCTGTGAGCAGGTGGAAGACCCGCGTACTGCCAAGGGGATAGTCAAAAGGGAAGTTATCCGGATAATAACCCCGGGAACTGTTACCGAAGGCAGCATGCTGGATGAACGAAAATATAATTTCCTGGTGGGTGTGGTAAAAGATGAGCTTGGCTATGGAATAAGCGTGGCGGAGGTTTCCACCGGGTATTTCGGAGTAACTGAAATTACCGGTCCACGGGCGCTGGCCAGGCTGACCGATGAAATATCCCGGTTAAAGCCCGTAGAGTGCATCCTGCCGGATGAATTAAAAGAAAATACCGAACTCCTGGCGAAACTGACAGCTCAGGGGGGAATGGCGGTAAACCCTTACAACCACCGGGCGTTTAATTATAAAAACGCTTACAATGCCCTGCTGGAGCACTTCGGCACATGTTCCCTGGAAGGATTCGGGTGTGAACACCTGAAACTTGGAATCAGGGCCGCCGGGGGAATTATCACATTTCTCAGGGAAACCCAAAAAAGCGGCCTGACCCATATCAATAAGCTGGTTCCTTATTCAACGGATAATTTCATGTTGCTGGATACCGCTACCAGGCGAAACCTGGAACTCACCCAGACAATCAGGGATAATCAAAAAAAAGGGTCGCTGCTCTGGGTTCTGGACCATACCGTAACGGCCATGGGAGCAAGGCTTCTCAAGCTGTGGATAGAACAGCCCCTTCTTGACAGAGAGAAAATAAATGAACGGCTGGATGCCGTTGAAGAGCTCGTCAACAACGCTTTCCTCAGAAACGATCTGAGGGCTGTATTAAACAGAGTGTACGACCTGGAAAGGCTTGCCGGGCGGGTAGCTTACGGGACTGCCAATGCCAGGGACCTGGTAGCGCTGAAGTCCTCCCTGGAAGTAATCCCTGGACTGCGTGAAATGATAAAGGATGTGTATTCCCCGGGATTGGCATCCATTCAGGAATCGTTGGACTGTCTCGATGATGTGGTGACCCTGGTAAGCGGGGCAATTGCCGACGACCCGCCGGTATCCGTAAGGGAAGGCGGCATTATTAAAAAGGGCTATAACCCGGAGGTTGACAAGTTAAGAACCGCGTCCCGGGAAGGGAAGAACTGGATCGCCTCACTGGAGGCAAAAGAGAAAGAACGAACAGGGATCAAGTCGTTAAAAGTGGGTTTTAACAAGGTTTTTGGATATTACATAGAGGTGACCAAGGCCAACCTGGCCATGGTACCTGAAAATTATAGCAGGAAGCAGACCCTGGCCAATGCGGAACGTTTTATCACCCCCGAGTTAAAGGAATACGAGAATCTGATTCTGGGGGCGGAAGACCGGTTAACCCAGTTGGAATATGAACTGTTCTGCCAAATCAGAGAGCAAATCAACAGGGAAGTGCCGCGAATTCAAAAATGCGCCGCCCTTATGGCCAGGCTTGATGTTTTGCAGTCCTTGGCGGAGGCTGCTGTCAGAAACAATTACGCCAAACCTGTGGTCAAGGAGAACGATGTGCTTGAAATCAAAGAAGGCCGGCACCCGGTTGTGGAAAAAGTGCTGGTTCACGAATCGTTTGTGCCGAATGACACGTATCTTGACTGCTCCGGAAATCGGCTGGATATAATCACCGGCCCCAATATGGCCGGGAAAAGCACATATATGAGGCAGGTGGCCCTGATCTGCCTGATGGCCCAGATCGGGTCTTACGTTCCGGCGGAAAGCGCCCAGATAGGCATTGTTGACCGGATATTTACCCGGGTTGGCGCCTCGGATGACCTGTCCACCGGGCAGTCGACTTTTATGGTGGAAATGAATGAAGTGGCCAACATATTAAACAACGCCACTTCCAAAAGCCTCATTATACTTGACGAAATAGGGCGCGGGACCAGCACCTTCGACGGGTTAAGCATTGCCTGGGCTGTGGCCGAATACATTCTTGACCCCAGAAAAATAGGGGCCAAGACTCTTTTTGCCACACACTATCACGAGCTCACCGAACTGGCAGATATTTTTCCGGGCGTACAGAATCACAGTATTGCCGTCAAGGAGAAAGGTGAAGACATTATATTTCTGCGCAGGATTATTTCCGGGGGGGCTGACCGCAGCTACGGTATCCAGGTTGCCAGGCTGGCAGGGCTTCCCGGCGAGGTTTTGTTAAGGGCCAAAGAGGTTCTGGCAACCCTGGAGGCAACTGAAGACCTGGCTAAAGGCCAGCGGGAAATAGCGGCAGGCCGGAAAAGACACAACAGGGGGTCAGACCGCATCCAGTTAAGCTTTTTCGACGAGCCGCAATATTTTCACCCGGTAATTGAGGAGATCAAACGCTTAGATATATTGAATTTGACTCCCGTGGAAGCTCTCAATGTACTGTACAGGTTACAGCAAAAAGTGCGGGACCAGTCTACTGAAGACAGTTAAGGTCAATACAATTGAAGGTGATAACGTGTTCATTGGAATCGACGTGGGAGGAACCTATACAGATGCCGTTCTGACCGACGGAAAAAGCATCCTCAGGAAGCATAAGACACTGACCGGGCATGATAACCTGTTGCCGAGCCTCTTGGAAGCGCTTGACGCCATGATTGAAGGTCAGGACATATCCCTTATTCAGCGGGTAGTTCTCAGTACCACTCTGATTACAAATATCATTGCTGAAAGGAAGTACCCGCCGGTCGCCCTGATCCTGGTGCCGGGGCCGGGTCTGAACCACGGCGAGTATAAGTACAACACTTTAACCCATATTGTGTCAGGGGCTATTGATTACAGGGGAAGAGAAGCCGTCCCGGTCGGGAGAGGGGAAGTCAGCCGGGCCGGGGAAGATATAGTCAAAAAGGGCTTTAAGCATGTCGCGGTGGTTGGCAAGTTTTCCGGCCGCAACAACGCTCACGAGGTCCTGATAAAGCAGATCCTGGAGAGCGAAAAACCCGGTTTGACCGTGGAAATGGGTCATACCGTTTCGGGACAACTGAACTTTCCCAGGCGCATAGCCACTACCCTGCTGACCTGTGCCACCAGAGAAGCGTTCTCCGGTTTTGTCAAGAGTGTGATTAAGTCTCTGGCGGAGCGAGGTTTAAGGGCCCCTGCATTCATGCTCAAGGCTGACGGGGGAACTCTGCCGCTGGAGACGGCGTTAAAGAGGCCGGTAGAAACGATATTCTCCGGTCCCGCCGCCAGTACCCTGGGAGCTTTATCACTGTCCCCCAAGGGCCAGACATCCGTTGTTGTTGATATCGGCGGCACCACCACCGACCTGGCCCTGATTCTTTCCGGAGAGCCTTTGCTGGCTGCCAGGGGAGCGAAAGTGGAGGAGTTCCTCACCCATGTGAAATCATTTGCCGTTAAATCCATCCCCCTGGGGGGAGACAGTACGGTAGTTGTACGGGAAGGACAAATACGGATCCTTCCGGAACGCCAGGGGCCGGCATTCTGCATGGGAGGGAAGGCCCCAACTCTTACCGATGCTCTGGTATACTTAAGAAAGGCAGAGATAGGGGACAGGGAAAAGGCGATAGAAATAATGGAAAAACTGGCCGGAGAAACCGGCCGAAATTCTAGGGACACGGCCGGTGAAATCGTAACAATGGCATGTCAAACAATTGTTAGCGCTATAGAGCAAATGTTTATAAACTGGGAACAGGAGCCGGCCTACAGGATATGGGAAATAATGCAGAAAACGAAAATAAGGCCCAATAATATTGTCGGCATTGGCGGGGCTGCCGGCGGTATAATCCCCGATGTGGCCAGGCAAATGAACTGTACTGCCATCATTCCGGAACATGCCGAGGTGGCAAATGCCCTCGGGGCGGCAGTTGCCCAGCCTACCGTAACGATTAGCCTGAGGGTTGATACAGAACGGGGCCGTTTTACCGTAGCTGAGGACGGGAGTACAGGCGCCGTCCCGCAGGGAAGGCTGTTTAGGGAGGAAGATGCTATCAAACTTGCCCGTGAACGGTTGTTTCATTTGGCTGAAGAGTTAAAAATCAAGGATTACGTGAAGAAAACGGAAGTGGTTCACTGTGAGGTCTTTAATATGGTGCGGGAATGGACCACAACAGGGAAGATATATGACATTTCTATCCAGACTCCAAGAGATATTCTGTTTTATCTTGGACAGGAGGAAACTGTAGATGATTAAAAGTGATAAAACCGGATTGGTCTTTTTCCCGGCCTTTGACTGGGCCATCACACCGACTCATCCCGAGAGACAGGAGAGGCTGTTGTATACCAGGGACCAGATATTTGAAGAGGGTTTAATGGACCTGCCCCGCATCAGGGAATACAAGCCGCGCCTGGCTACCTTTAAGGATATATGCCGGACTCATTTCTGCGTTCCGGGGGTAAAGGACCAGGTAACACATGCCCATCTCATTGCTGCGGGCGGGGCCCTGGTCATTGCGGATGCGCTGATGGCGGGAGAAATCCGCAACGGCTTCGCGCTGGTCAGGCCGCCGGGGCACCACGCCATGAGGGTAGTCCACGGCAACCGGGGTTTCTGCAGTATAAACAACGAAGCCGTCATGGTCGATTATCTGCGCAAAAAGTACGGATTAAAGAAAATTGCCATTATCGATACCGATGTTCATCATGGGGACGGTACGCAGGACATTTTTTACCATGACCCGGATATACTTGTTATTTCATTTCACCAGGACGGCCGGACCCTGTACCCCGGTTCCGGTTTTACCAATGAGGCGGGCGGTCCGACCGCATACGGAAGGACATTGAATGTTCCGCTGCCGCCCGGCACGACGGATGAAGGCATCCATTATGTCCTGGAAAAACTGATCCTGCCGGTGCTTGATGACTTCAAGCCTGAACTGGTGGTGAACTCGGCCGGCCAGGACAATCATTTTACCGACCCGCTGGCCAATATGAAAGTAACAGCCCAGGGATACGCCAGGCTCAACGAAAAACTAAAACCTGACATTGCCGTACTGGAAGGCGGTTATGCCATTGAGACGGCTTTGCCGTATGTAAATACAGGGATTATCCTGGCAATGGCGGGAATGGATTACAGTAATGTGGTGGAACCCGACTACAGTCCTGAAAAATTCATCTTAAGCCGGGAGAAGAAAGAGTGGATTGAAAAAGTTGTGGCCGAACTTACCGCGGTGTGGGAGCGCAGAGATGCCATTGATATTGAGGTTTTGCGGGCCAAGAGCGAGTATTTTCAGAGGCAGAAAACGATCTTTTACGACACTGACGGCATAAATGAGTACCAGACGGAGAAGTTCAGGTTATGTCCTGAATGCGGCGGTTACCTGGCCATCAGTTCCCAGGCTTATCATTATAACGGCATCCAGCATAATATTTTGGCTTTAAGCATACCTTTCAACGGCTGCCATGAATGCAGGGAAGAAGCGTATGCGGAATATGAAACCGGAATCGGCAGGAAAATATATGACTATGTTTATTTCCAGGACAGGGTTTCCGATACATACAGGGGGTACAGCAGGGAAAAAGACCGGGAGTGGGAAGAATAATGGGCAAAATTATCTTACTTGATGAACATACGGCCAATAAAATAGCGGCGGGAGAGGTTGTGGAACGCCCCGCTTCAGTGGTCAAAGAGCTGGTGGAAAATGCCATTGATGCCGGGGGGACCCGTATCGAGGTGTCCATTACAGATGGCGGTTTAACGGAAATTGTTGTTTCGGATAATGGCGCCGGGATGGACCCGGAGGATGCCAGGCTGGCTTTTGAAAGGCATGCCACCAGCAAAATCAAGGATGCCGGGGACTTGGACAGGATTCGAACCCTGGGGTTCAGGGGAGAGGCCCTGCCCAGTATCGCAGCCGTATCCAGGGTAAGTCTTAAGACAAGGACCAGGGATTCGGTTGCGGGGACAGAACTGGTGTTAGAAGGGGGTAAAATCCTTAGCATTAATGAAGTTGGCTGCCCGGCAGGCACCATCGTCAGGGTAAACAACCTTTTTTATAATACTCCTGCCCGGAAAAAACACATGAAGAGCCCCACAACGGAAGCGGGACATATCAGTGAGATAATCAATAAATTTGCCATGGGTTTTCCCCATATATCATTTCAGTTTAAAAGCAATGACCGGGTAATTTTAAAGACATCAGGCAACGGCAGCCTGCTGGAGTGTATCCAGAATATTTACGGGACCCAGACTGCCAGAGAGATGCTTGTTGTTGACGCCAATGAAGGGGATATCGGTATGTACGGGTATATAGGGAAACCTTCCTTGTCCAGAGCCGGCCGGAATCACCAGACTGTATATATCAATGGCCGGTTTGTCAGGAGCCGGCTGATCAGTGAGGCTGTTGAGAAGGCATATCATACTATGCTTATGACAGGCCGTTACCCCGTATTTGTCATTAATATTAATACAAGGCCGGAGAACGTTGATGTCAACGTTCACCCGGCGAAAAACGAAGTTCGCTTGGTTGACGCCAGGGCATTGCAGGACTTTATAACGGAATGGGCAACCCAGGCCTTAATGAGCAGCCGGCTTATTCCCGCCGGTGAAGCCGCCGCTGCCCAAAAGACTTATGCCGAAGATTTCAGGCAGGAAGAGTGGAAACCCGGAAGGGTTTGTGAAATGCCTGCAGAAAGTATATACACCGCGAATGAAGTATTTACAGCTTCCGGAACGGTTGAACCCAGTGATCCGGATGATGAAGAAGACACCGGCAGGTTTCCTGAGCTCAGACCGATCGGACAAATAGACTGTACATATATTGTGGCCCAGGGTTCTGATGGCATGTACCTGGTAGACCAGCATGCGGCCCATGAGCGAATATTGTACGAGAAGTACATGGAGAAGCCCGACAGCGTAACAGCTACCGAAATGCTGCTTTTTCCCGTGACCCTGCAGTTGACGCACCAGGAAGTGCAGCTGCTGACTGATCATTTAGATGTTTTAACAGAACTGGGTTTTTTGGTTGAACATTTTGGCGGTGACTCCTTTCTTTTGAGAGGGATGCCGGCAGGTATTGCCAAGGACGGGGGAAAAGAAATATTTTTGGATTTGCTGGATTATTTTCTCCAAAACCGGTACACAATAACAGGTAAAGCGCTGAGGGAACGCCTTCTAATTACGATGGCCTGCAAGAATGCCATTAAGGCTAATCATAAACTTGGTTTACCGGAAATGGAATCGCTTTTGGCGCAGCTGGCCAATGCCCGGCGGCCCTATACGTGTCCTCACGGCCGGCCGACAGTGATTCACTTTTTGAGACATGACCTGGAAAAGAAGTTTAAACGGGTTCTGTGATATGGGGAGAACGATTGTAACTACTTCTCACAAGCCTGATAACGAATCGGTTAAACTGGCCACGGATGCGGCTCAGGCCCTGAATACCGAATTTGTTGAAAGAAACAGAATGTCGTTTGCCCGGATGAGAGAGAAATATGGGGTGGAAAATATCCTCGTGGTCAATGGCCGGCAAATGAAACTGCATACGCCTCTGGGAGAATATTTTTTTCATCCCAGCATGAGTGTGCCAAGACTGAAGGCAATAAAACAGGGGAAGCCCGACCACATGGTGGAAGCGATGTCATTGAAACCCGGGGAATCGGTACTTGATTGTACTCTTGGGCTGGGGACCGATGCTATTGTGGCCGCTTATGTAACAGGCCCGGCCGGCCGGGTAGTGGGTATCGAGTCCTCTCCGGAACTGGCTTATCTGGTAAAATACGGATTAAAGACTTACCAGACCGAAATAAAAATGCTGAAAGAAGCCATGACCCGGATTGAGGTGATCACCGGTGACTGTTACAGATATCTTGCCGCACAACCTGATAACTCCTTTGATATAGTTTACTTTGACCCGATGTTCCGGTACCCCCGGGTAAAGTCCAGCTCGATGGAACCGTTGAGGGGAATAGTTAACAGCAAACCATTGCACCAAAACATGATCATTCAGGCTGTCCGGGTTGCCCGCAAACGGGTTGTCATGAAAGAAAACTGGTTTAGTAAAGAATTTAAAAGATTGGGATTTGTAACAGTAACAGGAGGCCGGTACAGTCCGGTAGCATATGGAATTATCGACAGGCAGGAGGCAGGAAGATGACGGAACTGCTGCCACTGGTCGTAATCGTAGGCCCCACTGCCGTCGGAAAAACCGACGCAGGTATTCTGGTAGCCAGGAGGATTAATGGCGAAGTAATCTCGGGAGATTCCATGCAGGTATACAGATACATGGATATCGGTACAGCCAAACCCGGTGTTGAGGAGATGCGCGGAATTCCTCATCACATGATTGATATTGTGAATCCTGACGAAGAGTATAATGTAGCCATGTTTCAGAAACAGGTGGAGCAGCTGATTATTGATATAAACGAAAGGGGAAAAAGGCCGATTCTGGTCGGGGGCACCGGGCTGTACATAAATTCTGTCCTGGATTACTATGATTTTTCACCTCCCGGCGGGGACCCGGACAAAAGAGAAGAACTGCACAGGCTGGCCGGCCGGCGGGGTAACGATTATTTGATGGCCCTGCTGCGGGAAGCAGACCCGGTTGCGGCCAAAAAAATACACCTTAATGATACACGTCGTTTAATCAGGGCACTTGAAGTTTATTATCTTACCCGGCGGCCGATTTCCGAATTCCAGTATAATTCCGGAGAAATGCCACCCAAATACAATCTGGCATACTTCGGGTTAATGATGGACAGGCAGAAATTGTATCAGAGAATAGAAGAAAGAGTAGATAAAATGATAGCAAAGGGGCTGGTAGAGGAAGTAAAAAATCTCATAGAAATGGGTTATGGACCCTCAAATACGGCAATGCAGGCTTTGGGGTACAAGGAAATAATTGATTATTTGTACGGCCGGTGCAGTTTGGCAGAGGCGGTTCGGCTCATTAAGCGCAATACCCGGAGATTTGCCAAGAGACAAATGACATGGTTCAGGCGCGATAAGAGAATAAGATGGATTGATGTCGAAAATTACGACTCTGTAGAAGAAATTGCGGAAAAAATTGCCGCCGCGGCAGAAGGACAATTTAACAACACGTAGAATAGAAAAGAAAAACTGAATTTGGAGGGAAAAGAATGACAAAGCCACAGATAAACTTGCAGGATTCATTTCTAAACCAGGTGAGGAAGGAAAACATTCCCGTTACAATATATCTTGTAAACGGATTTCAGTTAAAAGGACTGGTTAAAGGATTTGATAATTTCACGGTAATCCTGGAATTTGAAGGAAAACAGCAGATGGTTTATAAACACGCCATATCAACAATATCTCCGTTTAAAGCCATTTCCACCAGCTTTAATGAACAACCGAAGTAAGACCCGACCAGAAAAAAGAAACCAGCCGGTGACTGGTTTCTTTTGCTTTTTATAGTTACTTTTTGGCAACTTTTAACTTCAGCGCTTTACCTGCCTTAAACACAGGGACTTTGGTAGCCGGGATGTTGATAACTTTACCGGACTGGGGATTGCGTCCTTTTCTGGCCTTGCGCTGCTTGACTTCAAAAGTGCCAAAACCGATAAACTGAGCTTTCTCACCTTTGGTGAGAGCTTCCTGGATGCTGGCGAACACAGCATTTACAGCTTTCTCAACATCTTTCTTTTTAAGAGTTTTTACTTTGTCTGTAACCCTTGCAATCAGATCAGTTTTTGTCAACAATAAAACCTCCTTTTTGTCAATAAATGATAGGGTTGATTAATATGGTGTCAAGAACTCCAAAGAACCCTCCCTTCAAATTAGAATGACTTGACCTGAAAAGACAAAATAATACCTTCACCTTTCAAACCTGACCCCAAAATTGCATTTTACTAGAAAAACCTGCCATGGACAGTACCATTGGCAGGTTCATTGACATCGGCAACTGGCTGTCCAATCTAAAGGACCCTGTAGTTTTGCGTCCCTTTCTTACGAAAGGTTTGCCTTTTTACTAATTGATTAAGTTTTACCGTTTAGATATTCTACACGGGAAACAAAAATCCTGCAAATTTACCCAAATTATAGCATTATTTTTATATTTTTATCACACATAAGAATTTATTGAGTATAATAGTAAGGTAGAAAACTGTGCCAAAAGGGGGAAAGATGGTTGGAAATAAAAATCATCCGCCCTAGAGCCAGAAGCGATGAAAGCAAAACTGGCACGATCACGGAAAAGGGTGAAGTAACTCCGGGCAAGGCACTTACAATTTTTACCGGGCTGGAAAAAAAGAAAGAGAAAGCCTGTGGAATGGACGGGGATAACAATGAGAAAATATCGGAAATACTTGGAGAGCTGGATGATTTAATCGGATTGCAGACGGTAAAAAAGCTTATTTATGAAATTAGGGCTTTTGTAGAAATACAAAGGAGGCGGCAGCAGGAGAAACTTATCTCGGAGCCCATGACCCTGCACATGATCTTCAAGGGAAACCCGGGGACCGGTAAAACCACGGTGGCCAGAATAATCGGAAGACTGTTCAAGGAGATGAACATCCTGTCCAAAGGGCACCTGGTTGAAGTGGAGCGGGCTGATTTGGTAGGTGAATATATAGGACATACGGCCCAGAAAACCCGTGATCAGTTAAAGAAATCATTCGGCGGAATCCTGTTTATAGACGAAGCATACTCTCTCGCCCGGGGAGGCGAGAAGGACTTTGGCAAGGAGGCAATTGATGTTCTGGTGAAAGCCATGGAGGATCATAAGGACAACCTGATCCTTATCCTGGCGGGCTATAAAGCGGAAATGAATGACTTCATCAAAACAAATCCGGGGCTTAAATCCAGGTTTCCGATTCATATAGATTTTCCTGATTATAGTGTGAGAGAACTGCTGGAAATTGCAAAACTGATGCTGACTAAAAGACAGTATACTCTGTCCCCGGCTGCCGGCGAGGCTTTGAAGAGGGTGCTGGAACTTCAGACAGGGAAGGGGAATGAGCATTCCGGCAACGCCAGGCTGGTTAGAAACCTGATTGAAAAGGCGATCAGAAAGCAGGCGGTAAGGCTGATTAATAAAAAAGAAATTACCCGGGAAGATTTAATCCAGATAACTGAAGAAGACGTAGAAGAAGCCAGGGAACAGTTGTTGAGGGCATACTACAGGCAGTATCAGCTGTGAAATAAACCGGAAGTTGGAGGTAACCTGAATGTTTAACAGGGATATTGAAGAGATTGCGGCAGAAATTGAAGCAGATATTAACCCTGTTTACAGGGATCTGGAAAGAATATCGCTGGCGAACCATGCCAAGGTCCTGGAGGCCTTTCACAAAGCGAGGATAAGTGAATATCATTTAAAAGGCACGACAGGATACGGATATGGTGATTCCGGGCGGGAAGCGGTGGAAAAAGTCTTTGCTTCCGTTTTCCGTGCTGAGGCGGCTCTGGTAAGAGGACAGATCAGCTGCGGCACCCATGCCATAACCCTCTGTCTTTTTGGGATCTTAAGGCCCGGAGATGAGCTGCTATTCGTGACCGGGCAACCGTATGACACCCTTCAGGAAGTTATCGGAACCAGGGGTACGGCGCCCGGCAGCCTCCGCGAGTGGGGCGTAACTTATCGCCAGGTTAACCTGTGCAACGACGGTGACATCAGTGAAAATGAAATCTCGGCCAGTATTAACAATAAGACAAAAGTCGTGATGATTCAGCGTTCAAGGGGTTATGACTGGCGTCCTGCGTTCGATATCGGAAGAATAGAAAAATTATGTCAACTGGTTAGGCAGATCAGAAACGATGTGGTTATATTTGTAGACAACTGCTACGGTGAATTTACGGAAGAAAAGGAGCCCATTGAAGCGGGGGCAGATCTGGCCGCAGGTTCCTTAACCAAAAATCCCGGAGGCGGAATTGTGCCGACAGGGGGGTATATTGTGGGGAAAAGCCGCCTGGTAGAGATGGTATCCGGCAGGCTGACGGCTCCCGGAATAGGTGGAGAAGTGGGGGCCTCCCTTGATTTCAACCGCTGGTTTCTGCAAGGGTTGTTTTTAGCGCCTCATGTGGTATGTGAGGCTCTCAAAGGAGCGGTTTTTGCCTCCGCTTTATTTGAAAGACTGGGATATGAGGTTTCACCGAGATTTGACGAAAAAAGGTCTGATATAATTCAGGGAATCCGGTTTGACAGTGGAGAGGAAATGATTGCTTTCTGCCGCGGTTTGCAGAAAGGGTCACCCCTGGACGGGCATATCATACCTGAACCGGTTAAAATGCCCGGATATGATGACCCGGTAGTGATGGCCGGCGGCACATTCGTGGCCGGTTCTACTATTGAGCTCAGCGCCGACGGGCCCATGCGGGAACCTTATGCGATTTACATGCAGGGTGGTTTATCAAAAGAATATGTAAAGCTGGGTATATTATCGGCCGCGCGGGAATGTATTTCCATGAAAGCCAAGAAAGTTTAAGAAAGCAAAGAAAGTCTATATGTTGGGAGGATTTAGTAGATTTGGGTCGAATAAAAAAATATGCCTGTGAGAAAAGGGGGGTGGATAGTGCAAACATTGGAAAATAATAAAGTACTGGTGATAGATGATGACAGGTTCATGGTCAGAGTTATATCTGATTGTCTTGAAAAAGAAGGATTTGCCGTAAACGGCGCGTATGATTTCAATTCCGCGATGGACAAGATATATAGTAATGCTCCTGATATAATCCTGCTGGATGTGGTTTTGCCTGAAATGAACGGGGTGGAGATCTGCAGGCTGCTGAGAAATGACACCAGAACCAGCCACGTCCCAATCATAATGCTTACCTCAAAGGTGGAGGTGGAAGATAAGGTTGCCGGGCTTGACGCGGGCGCCGACGATTACATAACAAAACCTTTTGATTGTCTTGAACTGATAGCCAGGGTCAAAACCCACCTGCGGAGAGCCAAACAGGAGAAATCGTTTAATCCGCTGACCGAGCTGCCCGGAAACATTCTCATTGAAGAGGAAATCAAAAAAAGAGTGAACGATGTTAAAAAGAAATTTGCTGTTTTATACGTCGATTTGGACAATTTCAAAGCTTATAATGACGTTTACGGGTTTCTCAAGGGCGACGAGGTAATAAAGTTTGTGGCCCACATTTTGAAAAAGAATATCAACGAACTGGGTAACCCGGACGATTTTATAGGACATATAGGCGGAGACGACTTTATTGCCATTACTACCCCCAGTAAAGTTGACACAATCTGCAGGTCGGTTATCAACCAGTTTGACAGCACCATACTGTTGTTTTATTCCAAAGAAGATCGCAAGCGGGGTTTTATTGTTACCAGGGACCGCACCAACCAGGAGATAAAATACCCGTTTATGACTATCTCCATAGCCATAGTATCCAATGAAAAAAGACATATCAACAACCACTGGCAGGTTGCAGAAATAGCGGCTGAAATGAAAAAGTACGCCAAATCCAAAACGGGAAGCGTATATGTAAAGGACAGAAGGGTAAGATAGCATGGGTGGACAAATATGTCGGTATTGATGTTTTGGCTGGCTTTAGTTGTAATGATAATAGGAGCATTGGGAACTTTATTACCGGTCCTCCCGGGCACTTCCCTGATTTTTTTGGCTGCCTTGGGATATGGCTTTTATGAAGGATTTCATAAAATTACTCCTCTGGTATTGGGGATTTTATTTGTTTTAATGCTGCTATCCTTTGCTGTAGACTATTTTGCGGGCGTCATAGGGGCAAAAACATACGGGGCCAGCAAATATGGAACATGGGGTTCGTTTCTGGGTGGATTGCTGGGCGTACTACTGTTCAGTATACCCGGTCTGCTCATCGGCCCTTTTATTGGCGCCGTCACTGGTGAAATCATCGCCGGAAGAAGGGCCGACGAGGCTGTTAAAGTTGGCTTGGGGACAGTAATCGGCTTAGCCGGAGGAGCCTTTTTTAAAATTATTTTGGCCATATCTATGATTACTGTTTATATAGTGAGCGCTGTTTGATGGAAATAGTAATTTCCGATAAATTTCAGCACGAACCGTTAAAGTTGGAAAAAAGTTGTTTGACGGAAAAATAAATGAAAAAAATAACAATAGTATATATAATAAATTGTAAGAATTTTAACGCAAAAATATATTAATTAGACAATTCAGACCAATTTTTCCCAACATCCGTACCGAACAACAGAACTCTCTCAAAGGGTGTAAAAAGTTATGGCTAAGAAAAACACGCAGATACTTCTTTTTATGTGCAACAACTGCAAAGGAATGAAGGACAAACTGCTGCCTGAAATTCAGCTGCATTTTTCCGATAACCTCAGGGTGATGCCTGTTACCTGCCCATCGCAGATAGACCCGTTTGTCTTAATAAAACTATTGAAAAAATCATGTGACGGGATTGTTGTGGCATGCCCGAAGGATGCATGCTGTTGCCCGGAAAACAAAAAAGTTATTAAGAGGCGTGAAATAGTTAAGGACATCCTGCCTATTTTCGGGCTCGACAGGGAACAGTTCCAGGTGGCCAGCGTATCGCCGTTCGGCTGGCCGGAATTAATCCAGGTTATAGAACAGATGCTGGTACTATTACAAAGGGAAAATGAAAAAATGGAAGAAACAAAATACATTTATAAAGAGGATAATTTATCCGGCTCATATAAATGGATAAACTAAAAGAGCACACGTCAGGTGCTCTTTTAGTTTTCTTATAAACTGTCAGTGTATGCGGCGGAAAACTCCGATAACCTTACCCAATACTTTGACATCTGTAGTACAGATCGGCTCCATGGAGTCATTTTCGGGCTGCAGCCTCACACAGTCTTTTTCTTTATAAAAGGTCTTTACCGTGGCTTCGTCTTCAATTAAAGCCACGACAATATCTCCGTTTTTAGCATGCGGCTGTTGTCGGACCAGCACATAATCGCCATCCAGAATACCGGCATTGATCATGCTGTCTCCGCGAACTGAAAGGATAAATACATTGTCATTGTTAACGAAATCAACCGGTAAAGGAAACGTGTCTTCTATATTTTCGACGGCAAGAATGGGTTGGCCGGCCGTAACTTTTCCTACGATGGGAACATTAACAATTTCTTTGCGGGTAAAGCCGCTATTTCCGTTCAGCACTTCAATCGCCCTGGGTTTGGTCGGGTCGCGCCTGATATAACCCTTTTCTTCAAGGTGGGCCAGGTGCCCGTGAACGGTAGAACTGGAACTCAACCCAACTGCCTCCCCTATTTCTCGAACAGATGGGGGATAGCCTTTTTTCTGCAATTCTTTTTTTATAAAATTAAGAATTGCCACCTGTCTGCTGGTCAGATCGGAGTACATTTGAACACCTCCAGTATTATTATTAACATTATTATAACATTTATTACCACATAATGCAAACACTTGTTCGCATTTTTGCAGAAAAATTCAAAAGAAAATGTTGACAGAGAACAAATGTTCGTGATATATTTAAAACAAACAAGTGTTCGGGCGGTGACCGGTGTGAAAAAAATTAAAAGAAAAAAGATTAATTTATTTAAGATTGTAAGAATTATGTGTATAACAGCGGTTTTAGTGATGGCCATGGTGTTTGCCCTAAGGTCATCAGCTAGCGGGTTAACCGCTGATTCCTACAAGGAAATAGTGGTTTGTCCGGGTGATACGTTATGGGGTATTGCAAAAGAATACAGGCCCGGTGAACACACTCAAAAAGTCATATATGAAATTATGAATTATAATAATATGGAGATGACTGACATTTTTCCAGGACAAAAATTAAAAATTCCTTTAAAAAATTAGTATTTTTTTCCTCAGCCACGAAGGAAATATTTAAGATTTGTCAAATAATATACAATATTAAGAAAATATCCTAAGGGGCTGAAGGATATATGAGAATCATTAAGGTCGCCATAATTGGAGCAGGAAGGGAAGGGAGTTCCCTATACTATTGTTTTAGAATGAAGCCCAATGTGCAAATAGTAGGAATTGCGGACGTTGCAGGTCAGGGGCTGGGTATTGATGATGCCATTAAGGACGGGGTGGTTGTTTCCGATTCCATCGAAGAGATTGTAACAATTGAGGGTTTGGATGTAATTGTAGAAACCACAAAGAATCCGGAAGTAGCAGTAAAGGTTCATAATTTAAAAAGGCCGGACACTCAGGTTTTAGAAGCGTCAAGTTTGGATTTAATGATAACTCTCGGCGATAAAAAGGAAAAAATGGAGGCGGAACTGTTTTCATTACTGGGCTCAGTCAATGATGCTATCCTTATGGCCGATAAAAACGGTTGTATTACATATGTTAACAAGGCTTTTGAGAAACTAACGGGTTTTAATTCACAAGAAGTCTTGGGACAAAGCATTTTTGAGAAATTTGCCGACAACCCGGTTACTCACTCACTAATGTCCGGACAAAATATCTCCGGTCAAAAGTACTCCTTTGGAAAAATGGGGAAGGAACTTAGTTATAATGTTACGCCGATAATTGTAAGAGGAGAAGTTACGGGAGCCATAGGTGTTTTTAGAACTACGCCGGATATATTGAAGTTGATGGAAGAGCTCCAACGCTCCACTTCAGTGATCGAGGGATTGTATGAAAGACTGGGGCAAATAAATGGACTTGCGGAACTTAATATATCGGATGTAATTCCAATCGACAAAATGGAGCAAATATTGTTAAGACAGGCCTTAACCAAATATGGTTATTCCGTGGAAGGGAAGAAAAAAGCGGCCAGAGCTCTAAATATTTCCCTGGCCACTTTATATAATAAATTAAAGAGGTACCAGATAAGCTAAAAGAGGGACAAACCCCTCTTTTTTATTGTTTTAAAAATAACAGATACGAGCCCATTTTGTCGAAAACCGGGCGGGGAAGTGAACAATGTTACAAACGTGACCGCTTAAGCCCATAAATAACCGTTAAATAACATCTTTTACCTGTTAACAGACAGAAGTTTGCATTGAAATTCGGTTAATAGTAGAATATAATTAACAAGGCAAGAACATTGTAAGTTACCCAGCTGACGAAAGTGGGTGGTGACCATGCCGTCAATGCTCGAAAGTGACAGACTTGCAAATATGGATGAAGTCAAAATAACCGGTCATGAACTGAAAGCAGTGCAAGCTGCCCGGATGTCCACGTTTATTTTGGCGCTGCTTACCACCGTACTCACAATATTTTCCCGGTAAGGATCTCAGAGTGACAATATAATTGTCGGGATGAAAAGTCCGGCTTTTATTTAATTGTGCCCTACTCTGATTATGTAAACAATAACTTCCTTGAGATTGCAGCGAATCCTTCGGTTAATAATCCCAGAAGGACGTGGGGCTAATGAGAAAAATGTGTATGTTGGAGGAAAATAAAATATGTGATAACTGTCTTGAATGCAATACCTGTGATTTAGACCCCAGTAAGTTATGCGACAATTGTGCAAAATGTATAGACTCCGAATCCGATTACGCGTTAATTGAAATTGACGAAATTGTTTATGCCGAAGAACTAAAAAGAAAATTAAGATTAATTGACACAAAACGGAGCAAATTGCATAGATAAAAATAGATAAAAAAGGTTCTCAGGAACCTTTTTTCTGTAAATCAAAAACGGCCTTCTAAGCCGTTGTTAACTCCAAAAGCATAATATTACTTACCGGGTATCAAATAGACGGCTTACAGGGCAAAATATGAAGCCGTTTTTTTCCGTATTATACCAAAGTTTATACCAAAGTAACTTCCTATAATAATAATTATGTAAACTAACGGATGGGAAGACTATTTAAACTATCCGCTCTACCCGCCCCATCTCCCCGGCGGTCAGCCTGACTTTTATTCCCCGGGGATGGATTTGGCCAGGTTTTAGAATTTCTTTAACTTTTCCGGTTGTCGTTATGCCTGATTTTTGGTTATGCTTTTCGACTATGTCAACAGTCATCCAGGTTGCGATATTTTTTCTCATGGTGTGTTCTCCGGAGCAGAGGATGAAGCAGCGTACGCATTTACTATTCCCATATGGGATACGGCTGTCCAGAGAAAAACCATTGTGATACAAACAAAACATAGGAGGCAACACAAAAAATGCCATGATGCTCCAGAATATAGAATTTAAAACGGACTCACCACGCTTTTTGCAATCGATAAACACCCAAATAGCAGCAAGCAGAAGAATCCCTAAAATAAGCATATTAACAGACCGGAAAATCATTTTGTACCATTCTTTTGTTTGTTATCATGTATCTCTTTCAGTTTTAATTATAAACCACTCGTTACCAAATTTCTTGAACCAGAGATGTTCGTAGTAAATCGTTGGGATATCAGCCGAAGGACTCTGAGCATTTACAGCAACTATAACTAA
>DYZU01000039.1 GCA_022735835.1 Thermincola sp.
ATCAATGACACCCATCCGGTGCTGGCTATTCCGGAATTGATGAGAATCCTCATCGATGAAGAAGGAATGGGCTGGGATGAGGCGTGGAGAATTACCACCAAAACAATTTCCTACACAAACCATACGATCTTGCCCGAGGCTATGGAAACTTGGCCTGTTGATATGTTTAAAACCGTTTTGCCCAGAATCTATATGATTGTTCATGAGATTAACGAAAGATTTTGCCGTGAACTCTGGAACAAGTACCCCGGTGACTGGGACAGGATCAGTTCGATGGCCATAATCGCGGACGGGCATGTCCGGATGGCTCACCTGGCGATTGTGGGAAGCCACAGTGTTAACGGAGTCTCTAAGATCCATACCAAAATATTAAAAAAGCAGGTAATGCACAATTTCCACGATTTTTACCCCACCAAGATCAACAACAAGACCAACGGGATAACGCATAGAAGATGGCTTTTAAAGGCAAACCCCAGGCTCTCGGCTCTTATTACCGATACAATCGGTCCGGGTTGGATAACGCATCCGACCGACCTGGTCGGGCTGGAGAGGTATGCGGATGATGCTTCATTCCAGGAAAAACTCTCTGCCATCAAATTACAGAATAAAGCCGTATTGGCAAAACTCATTAAAGAAAAACACTCCATTGATGTGGATGTAAACTCTATCTTTGATGTGCAGGTCAAGCGTCTTCACGCTTACAAAAGACAGATCCTGAATGTCTTGCACATCATGGATTTGTACAACAGGCTGAGGGAAGACCCGGACCTGGATATCACTCCAAGGACATTTATCTTTGGGGCTAAGGCCGCACCGAGCTACTACATGGCCAAGACAACCATCAAACTGATTAATACGCTGGCATCTCTGATCAACAACGACAAGAGCATAAAAGACAGGTTGAAAGTAGTGTTTCTGGAGAATTACCGGGTGTCGCTGGCCGAAATGATTTTCCCGGCGGCGGATGTGAGTGAGCAGATATCCACTGCCGGTAAAGAGGCCTCCGGCACCGGGAATATGAAATTTATGATGAACGGAGCGATCACCATAGGTACCATGGATGGAGCCAACATCGAGATCAGGGATGAAGTGGGGGATGAAAACATATTTGTATTTGGCCTTACCGCTAACGAGGTTTTGGATTATTATCGAAACGGCGGATACAGTTCATGGGATATATACCACAGTGACCCAAGAGTCAAAACTGTCCTGGATCAGCTGGTGAACGGTTTTTTCCCCGTAGCCAGTGATGAGTTCAGGAATATATACAATTCCCTGCTTCACCATAATGACGAATTTTTTGTGCTCAAGGATTTTTCTTCTTATGCGGAAACCCAGGCCAAAGTGGACCAAGCTTTCAGACAGCGGAATAAATGGTTGAGGATGAGTATCAAAAATATTGCCTGTTCGGGAATATTCTCCAGCGACAGGACTATTTCCGAATATGCCGCCGGGATATGGAACGTCAGACCTGTGAGGATTAACTGCTGAGCGGCCCTTCCCTTCAAAAAAATTTTCTTCAACTGGCAGGAAAAAAGAAAAATACCACGAATATATTTTCGTAACCGGTTCCGGTAGCGGTTACGATGGCGGTAACGAGTATTATTACGATCAATCAATGAAATACCAGCGGGGTGAAGCTGATTTGCGAGTTACCATCGGGGAAATTGCACGAATGGCAGGAGTGTCAAAAACGACGGTTTCCAGGGTTTTAAACAATAAACCGGATGTAAAACCGGAAACCCGGGAAATGATCTTAAATTTAATATCTGAATACGGTTTTCAACCCAACGCATTCGCTAAAGCTATTTCCTTACAAAAGAGCCATACTGTTGGGTTGATAATCCCCTACAAAGCGGATTACATATTCTCTAATCCATTCTACTCCGAAGTGATGCGCGGCGTATCAACCGAAACAAGCAAAAGGGGCTATCATTTGTTGCTGTGTTACACCCATAAAGAGAACTATGTTGACATATTCCAGCAAAAAAGGGTTGAGGGGTTTATTGTAATCAGTCCCGGCAGTACCCACAAGAATATTATTCATAAGCTTACGGAGATTGAGGCCCCGTTTGTGGCTACATCGAAAATACCGGGAGAACAAAACATTAAATATGTAGATATAGATAATTTTTACGCTGCGGCCCTGGCAATGGAACATTTGATTTCCCTGGGTCACCGCAGGATCGGTCTGATCATCGGGCCTCCGGTTCTGACCAGCAGTGAAGAGCGCATGTCAGGATACATATCTACGTTAAAGAAATATAATATCCCATACAACGGCAACCTGGTCAGGCAGGGTAACGGTTCCATTGAGAGTGGATATGCAGCAATGGGGGAACTGCTGAACGAAGAGCTTACCGCCGTATTTGTCACCTGTGACACCATGGCAATGGGCGCTATCAAAGCCATCAAAGAAAAGAATAAGGTTGTCCCAAGAGATATTTCAATTGTCGGATTTGACGATATTCCTTTAGCTCAAATTCTGGACCCTCCGTTAACGACCATCAAACAACCGGCTTATGAAAAAGGCGCCAGTGCGGCAAGGATGTTAATTGATCTAATTGAAGGCAAAGAGGTTACCGAAAACTGCATTTTGCCGGTGGATATCGTTGTCCGGAATTCAACAAGCAATATTTTATAAGACCATAAACCGGCAAATTCAATGACGGTTTATTTAAGAAAGGAAAGACGGTACTCTACCAATTCATGTAACCGGTTACGGTAACGGTACCGGTAATGGTAACGGAAACTCGCGCATTTTATATTCAAGGAAAAGAGGTGGGGAGAAGCCGTGTGTTGTCATTAAATTGTGGGTCCCAACAAACTTAAAGACTGTAGTTTAACCCTGACTACATATACAAGGAGTTGGTTACAGTTGTTTTCATTAACCTCGGCAAGAAATAACAAAGCCAAATTTTCCTGGGCCCAATTCCTGCTTCGTTACGGGGCTTTGATAGGGCTGGCCTTAATGTGTTTAATTCTCTCCTTTCTAACTCCGGTTTTTCTAACGTTACCCAACATCCTGAATGTTATCCGCCAGGCCTCAATTAATGCCTTGGTGGCTTTGGGCGTATTATTAGTCATATTGACCGCCGGAATCGATCTCTCTGTTGGTTCGGTTTTGGGATTCTCGATGGCTGTAGGGGCAATAGCATCAGTCAAGCTTGGCATGCCGGCGCCGTTGGCCATTTTGCTTCTCCTCTTTTCCGGGGCGTTTTTAGGGTGGCTTAACGGCATTGCTCTCACCAAACTTAACTTACCCCACCCGTTCATATCAACACTGGCTATGTTGAATATCGCCAGAGGCCTCACCCTGGTTATTACCAAAGCTTCCCCTATTTCAGGCCTGCCTCATGTGATGACCTGGCTGGGAGGCAGTTTCATCGGCCCGGTTCCAGTAATTCTGCCTTTTCTGGTTATCGTGTACCTGATTTTCCACCTGTTTTTAAACAATACCGTTTTAGGACGCCACATTTATGCGGTAGGAGGCAACCCAATTGCCGCCCGGCGGGCCGGTATTAACAATAAGAAAATCTTGGTACTTGTGTATGTTTTGGCCGGTTTTATGTCTGCCTTAGGGGGTCTTGCTCTGGCCGGGCGCGTCAATGCGGCCTATCCTCTGGCAGGACTTAACTACGAATTGGATGCCATAGCGGCCGTAATTATTGGGGGAGCCAGCTTTTTTGGCGGCCGGGGAACGGTATTTGGAACCCTGATTGGGGTTTTTGTAATAGCAGTCCTGCGAAACGGCCTAAACCTGTTAAATATCAGGGCGGATTACCAGTTAATCGGGATAGGGTTAATTATTGTTGCTGCGGTTTATGTTGATGTTATTCGGCAGCGGCCGTTTACCAGGAGTTCTGAGGTTTAAAACAAGGGTTTGATAGGGGGGATGCTATGGTGGAATGGTGATCTTATATTAACAGTTTTCCGATAAAATCAAAGGAGGGTATGTTTAATGAGAAAGAAGTTGTCTGTTCTGGTGGCGGGAATCATGGTCCTGATGCTGTTGTTAGCGGGTTGTGGTTCCAAATCTTCAACTGAATCCAAGAACCAGGGTGAACAGTCCAAGCAGGAAGGGAAGAAAACCGTAGCTTTGATTGTCCAGGCTTTGAATCAGGATTATTGGTACATAATGGCAGCCGGCGCCCAGGCCGCAGCCAATAAATACGGGGTTGACCTTGTTGTTATGGGACCCAAGTCGGAAACCGATGTGGAGCAGCAGTTTTCCATGATTGAAGACCAGGTGGCCAAGAAGGTTGCCGGAATCGTTCTGGCGCCATGTCAACCGGATTCTGTAGGTCCGGTCCTTGACAAGGCAAAAGCGGCCGGGATTCCGGTGGTATTGGTTGATACCGATGCTCCGTGGGATGACAAGGTGAGTTTTATTGGGACAGGTAATGTGGCGGCCGGTAAAGAATCAGGTAAATTTATGGCCGACAAGCTCGCAACAGGGGATAAAGTGGCGATTATCCGCGGCCCCATGGGTGACCCCACCCATGACCAGCGTATCCAGGGGTTCAAAGAAGCCGTTGAAGCAAAAGGCATCAAGATAGTTGCGGATCAACCCGCCAACTCAGAACGGGGTCTGGCCACTTCGGTAATGGAAAACATCATTCAATCAAACCCGGACATTAAGGGAGTATTCGCTACCAATGACGAAATGGCAATGGGTGCATACCAGGCTCTCAAGTCAGCTAACAGAACCGACGTTATCGTAGTGGGTTTGGATGGTTCGCCGGATGCGCTCAGGTCTATCCTGGATGGTGGCGTGGCCGCTACTGCCGCCCAGCAGCCTTATGAAATGGGTTATCAGGGTGTGGAGGCAGCCCTCAAGGCCCTGAACGGAGAATCAGTACCAAAGAACATCGACACGGGTACGATCCTGGTAACCAAGGATAATGCGGAAGAACGGCTGAAAACATTGGAGGAATATTTGAAATCGTATCCCCATTAATGTAAGTCAATACGAAATGGTACCGCCTCTCCGGGAAAACCGGAGAGGTGGTACCGGCCTAAAAGCAAACTGGGAGGAGTAGCAAATGCAGCAACCCATTTTGGAGGTTGACGGAATAACCAAACGGTTTGGCGGCGTAACCGCGGTTGACAACGTTTCATTTCCGGTTTACAGAGGGGAAGTTCTGGGGCTGTTGGGAGACAACGGCGCCGGCAAGTCGACCGTGATTAAAATGATCTGTGGCGTGTACCAGGCCGATGCGGGCGAAATCAGATTTGAAGGCAAAAAGCTGGAAAACCACAATCCCAAGCAGGCCCGGGACATAGGTATCGAGACCGTGTTCCAGGACCTGGCCCTGGTAGATCCCCTGGACATTCCTTCTAATATTTTTCTGGGGAGGGAATTGCGTACCGGGCCCTTTGGTTTTCTAAACAAGAAAAAAATGGCTGAAGAGTCTTTAAAACTCTTACAGAGATTAAAAATTAATATTCCTGACCTGTCTTCAAGCGTACTGAGCCTTTCCGGCGGCCAGCGCCAGGCCATTGCGATCGCCAGGAACGTTTACTGGAATGCCAAGATGGTTATTATGGATGAACCCACAGCCGCGTTGGGGGTTAGGGAGCGGAGCAATGTTTTGGAGATTATCCGCACATTGCGGGAGCAAGGAGTAACCATAATTTTGATCAGTCATAACATGGATGACGTCTTTGCCGTAACAGACAGAATGGTAATTATGCGCAGAGGACAGAAAAAGGCCGAATTAGTAACGAAAGAAACTACCAAGGAACACGTGGTAGGCATCATAACCGGAGCCATAGATTACTAACTGCCACAAAAGGGGGAGATCAGATGGCTGGATTAAAAGTTGGAGTCATTGGATGCGGAGCTATTGCTCAAATGATGCATTTGCCCTTTCTTAAAAAGCTTGAAAATTACTATTCAATCGATTCTGTTTGTGACGTTTCACCCGGTTTGGCCGAAGCCATGGCAAGGCAATTTAATGTTCCATATGGCACTACTGATTACTGCCAACTACTAAAAAGGGACATTGATGCGGTATTTATTTTAAGCGGCGGGTCTCACGCAGAGATGATTATTGAATCGGCCAAGGCCGGCAAGCATATCTTTGTGGAGAAACCTATCTGTTTCACTCCTGAAGAGGGAGAAGAAATTTTGAAGACCTTGAAAGAAACAGGCGTAAAATTGCTTGTTGCTTATATGAAACGGTACGACCCGGCTTATGTGAAAGCCCGGGAACTTATCCCTGGCATAAAGGGGCTGGCATACATTGATGCTATTGTCCTTCACCCGGACGAGACCCTTTACATGCAGCATTACGGCCTCAAAAGGTTTAATGATATAGATGAAAGCATTATTAAGTCTTTTCAAGAAAAGAGCAAACAATTAGCCCTGCAGGCAGTTGGCGAGGCTCCGGATTATATCCACTTTGCCTTTACGGAGGTAGCCCTCAGCAGTATTGTTCACGACACCAATGCTGTAAGAGGATTGTACGGGGACCCCGAGGAGATTCTGCATGCCAACGTATGGAATAACGGAAACGCCGTCGAGGTAACCTTCCGTTACCCTGACGGGGTGCTCTTTACCTGCACATGGCTTTTCTTGCCTGATCTGAGGAACTATGAGGAGAAAATCGGTTTTTACGGCAATAACGCGCGGGTAGTCCTCGGTTTCCCGTCGCCTTACCTGAAAAATGAACCGACACGCTTGTTAGTAGAGGAAATGGACGGTACAGCCTTAGTTAAGAAAGAGTTTACTGTCAGCTACGAAGAAGCCTTTGAACAGGAGCAAATACATTTCTATGAAGTGGTCACCAAGGGTGTCGCGCCGAAGACCACGGCTGAAGATGCCATTAAAGACGTGAAGATTTGCCAGGCGTTGATAAAAGCGGTATTAACAGGTCAAAGCCAGAAATTAAACTTATAAGGGAAAGGAGCAGGTGGAAAATGGGTGAAATCAAAATTGGAAATGCGCCTGTAAGCTGGGGGGTTGAGGAGATACCGGACTGGGGTCCCCAGCTGCCTGTAGACCGGGTATTAAGTGAAATGAAGGAAGCCGGGTACTTAGGCACGGAACTCGGTCCATGGGGTTATATGCCAACCGAATATGAACCTTTAAAACAACTCCTGGATAAGTACGGTCTGGTAATGGTATCCGCGTTTTGCCCGATAAACTTACATACGGGTGTTCTTAACGATTTTGAAATAAGTGAGTTAAGAAAAGAAGCTCAACTTCTTGTCCAAATGGGCGCCGGGGATATCATTATTGCGGATAGCGGCAGTGACAGCAGGTACCGCGTTGCCGGGAGGGTCGAAAAGGAAGCCGGAGACGACAAATTAGACGATACTCTTTGGAAAAAGCTCGGCGAAAATCTAAAGGTTGTAGCGGATATATGCAGGGGCTACGGACTCAGGGTATCCTTTCACCCGCATGTAGGGACATACATAGAAACAGCCGATGAGATTCGCAGATTCGGAGAGGTTACAAAGGATTTGGGCCTGCTTTATTGCCTGGATACCGGCCACCTTGCCTATGCCGGCGCCGATCCGGTTGAACTGTTTAAGGAACACGCTGACCGGCTAGGTGTCCTTCACCTGAAAGACGTTAACTTGAATCTGCTGGATGAATGCAGGGCAAAAGGTCTCGATTTTATTCACACCACCAAAGAAGGGGTATTTGTACCGTTAGGGACTGGTCATGTAGATTACCCGGCAATTTTCAAGACCCTTCGTGACTCCAATTATTCCGGTTGGGTAATTGTTGAACAGGACAGAGTTTTAGGTCCCAAGGATAATCCTCTGGAGGATGCAAAGCGCAGTATGGCTTATCTTAAGCAATTTTTGCCATAAGAATTTATGAAACCGGTTCCGATACTTGTTTAGAGGTCAGGCGCCGTTATACGGGAATTGGGAGTGATTAATTGTGGTATTGGCGGCAAAGATAGTTGGGCCGGGAAACCTTGAGGTACAGGATTTCCCGTATACTAAGCCCGGTCCAAACGCAGTTACTATTAAAGTTGAAATGTGCGGAATCTGTGGGACCGACAAGCATACATTTCGCGGAGAAAATACCCAGTACGGGGGCAGACCGGTACAGTACCCCATTATTCCCGGGCATGAGATTTTGGGCAAAATTTTGGAAATCGGCTCCAGGGAAGAACCCCTCACTGATTATTACGGTTCCCCGTTGAGGGAAGGGGACCGGGTTATAGTCCTTCCCAACATAGGGTGCGGAAAATGTTATTACTGTAAGCACGGGTTTCCCCCCTACTTTTGCCCTGATACGGTTGATTACGGAAATTTGCTCAATTGCAATAAGCCGCCTTACCTTTTCGGCGGGTGGGCGGAGGTTATGTATTTGCTTCCCGGTACTACATTATTCAAGGCGCCGGATTCCATGGCTCCCGAAATAGCGGTACTTACGGAAGTATTTGCGGTTACGGCCAGTCTTGATAAAGCCAAAGAGTTTTGTACTGTCGCCAACGAAGGTTTTCGCTTTGGGGATACAGTACTGGTCCAAGGCGCCGGACCCATTGGTATAGCTCATCTTGTTAAGGCCCAGATGCTTGGCGCCGGCCGGGTAATCGTTGTCGATAAATCGGATTACAGGCTGGCTCTTGCCAAGGAGCTGGGGGCAGATTACGTATTTAATATCGACGAATTGGGCTTGAATAAACTACTAAAAAGTGTAATGGATATTACCAATGGGCTTGGCGCAGACGTGGTGGTGGAGTGTGCCGGTGTGCCCGAAGCGATAATACAGGGCCTGGAATTCCTCCGGGTCGGCGGTATGTACGTGGTTGTGGGAATATTTGTTTCACTCGGTGAAATCTCGTTCGACCCCCACCGCCTTATTTTGGCTAAAAATGCCAGGATAATAGGAATTGGCGGGGATGAACCGACCAGTTACGGGCCTTCCATGCAGCTGATGGCAAAGTGGGCAAATTTTCTTCCGTTAAATAAGATTGTGACACACCGTTTTAAAATTGCTGACGCTAAATTGGCGATTCAGCAGGCCTTAGACCTCAACAGCTGCAAGGTTGTATTTGAGCCTTAGTTTGTGTGGTTTTTGTAAAAAACCGTTAGATTAAATACCTTGAAGAGAAGGTGAATAGTATGGTAAAAGTTGGAGTAGCCGGTTACGGCGTAATAGGCCAAAGATTAGCCGACGGAGTAGTGCTGCAAAAAGATATGGAGCTGGTGGGAGTTGCGGATGTGGCTCCGACGCTTGCGGTAAGAGCATTAAAGGAAAAGGGAATGCCCTACGCTCTTTATAACGCTATGCCTGAGAACCAAAAACTGTTTGATGAAGCCGGGATTCCAATTTCCGGGACCCTGGAGGATCTCATCCAAAAGGTAGACATTATGCTGGACGCCACCAGCGCCGGAGTTGGAGCAAAAAACAAGGAACTGTACAAAAAATATAACAAGAAAGCCGTGTTCCAGGGTGGAGAAAAGAATGACGTGGCAGATGTGTTTTTCCACGGGTATGCCAACTACGAAAAAGGTGTAGGTAAACAGTTCTTAAAACTCACCTCATGCAACACTACCGGACTGATAAGGGCAGTAGACTGCCTGGACAGGGCAGTGGGGATTGAAAAAGTGGCAATAACAATAGTAAGGCGTGTGGCAGACCCGGGCGACTACCACAGAGGACTTACCAACGCGCTTAAGGTGGACAAGGCTCCAAACCACCAGGCAGTTGATTTGATGACTATAATGCCCCATGTTGACGCAACCGGTATCCTGGTTCATACCCCGGTTACCCATGGTCATATTATCACTGTTTTGGCGACACCCAAGAAAGAGTTAAATAAGGAAAAGGCGCTTGAAGTTTTCAGCCAGCATCCGAGAATCAGGGTAGTCCGGCTGGCAGACGGGTTCCTGGGGAATGCCTCCCTGTTCAGATACGCAAGGGACCTGGGGAATCCGAGGGGAGATATGTACGAAATCGCCGTATTTGATGAGACCATTGTCAATTCCGGAAGAGATATAATGTTTGCCATTAACATACCTCAAGAGGCAGTTGTAATTCCGGAAACAATAGATGCCATCAGGGCGGCAATGGAAATGCAGAACGACCGGTTAGAAGCGGTTGCCTTGACAAATAAATATCTGGGGATGGGGAAATGGATGCAAAAGTAGCTACCGGAATAAGGTCAATGGAGGAGTTTGACTACAACGGCAAAACGGTGTTGTTGAGGGTTGATATAAACTCGCCCATTGACCCTGTAACAAAGAAAATTGTAAATGAGAACAGGATCAACAAGAGCCTGCCGACAATTAATTATCTTCTGCACCAGAAGGCCAAAGTGGCAATAATCGCCCACCAGGGAGACACATTGGATTACCACAACCTTATTCCCATGGCGGAACACGCGGAAAAGCTGTCACAAAAACTTGGTAGGTCAGTCAAGTACATTGATGACGTCTGCGGACCGGCAGCACAGGAGGCGATAAAAAACCTGAAACCGGGAGAAGCAATTTTACTGGGCAACTTGAGGTATTTAACCGAAGAAGTTTCGACCTTTGAAGATGCAGTCAAGCTCAAACCCTCCGAAATGCTCAACACCTATCTGGTAAGAAGCCTCGCGCTCCTTGTAGATTACTACGTAAATGACGCTTTTGCGGCGGCCCACCGCAATGCCCCCTCAATGGTAGCCTTCCAGGAAGTACTTCCGACGGCGGGCGGAGAACTCCTGATGAAAGAAATCACTGCCTTAACAAAAGTAATGAAAGCTCCCGACAGGCCTGCGGTCTTTGTGCTGGGTGGGCTGAAGATTTCCGATGCTTTTAGCATGATGAAACAGGTTTTACAAAGCGGATCCGCTGACAGGACCTTAGCCTGCGGTGTAACCGGACACGTAATGTTAATGGCCAAAGGGTACAATATCGGCTTAAAAAATGAACGTTTTATTAAAGAACGGTCTCTGGACGTATTTATAAAACCTGCCAAGGAATACCTTGCCGATTATCCGGACAGAATCATTTATCCTGTTGACCTGGCTTTTGAGAAGGGCGGCAAAAGAGAGGAAGTATCCATCAGTGACTTGCCCGCGGACGAACTGTGTATGGATATAGGGCATAAAACAATTAACCTGTTTAAGGAAGAAATCAGCAAAGCTGGAACAATTTTTGTCAACGGGCCGGCAGGAGTATACGAGAATAAATTGTTCGAGGACGGTACAAGGGAGATATGGAATGCCATAGCGGAAGCCAAAGGGTATTCCGTTATCGGGGGCGGTGACACGGTAAGCGCTGCACAGCGATTTATTAACACAAGCAGGATAAATTATGTTTGTACTGCAGGGGGTGCAATGGTCAGGTTTTTATCCGGTGTAAAGATGCCGTTAATCGAAGCCATGAGAAAAGCATCCCAAAAATAAAAAAATACAAGCAGGGGAGTGGTGTTAAAGTTCATTGAACTTTGCACCATTTCTCCTATAATTAAGCTTTTATTCGTCCCGATGGAGGTGCGGAATGAGCGGTCAGGAAAAAATTAGGGAATTGGAGAAGTTTGCTGTACAGATTCGGGTAGAGACATTGAAAGAAATTGGAACACTGGGATTCGGACATCTCGGCGGAGCCATGTCGATTGTTGACACCCTTGCAGTGCTTTATGGCGGCGTTATGAATATCGATCCCCAAAACCCGTCTTGGGAAGAACGGGACTGGCTTGTATGTTCCAAAGGGCACGCAGGCCCCGCAGTATATGCTGCGCTTGCTCTTAGAAAATTCTTCCCTATGGAGGAACTGGAAACCCTGAATAAACCAGGGACCCGTCTGCCAAGCCACTGTGACAGGAATCTCACTACCGGTATTGACATGACTACCGGATCTCTCGGGCAGGGGGCTTCACTGGCTGTAGGCATTGCCCTCGGCAACAGGTTGGACGGCAGAACCAGTTACACTTACCTGATACTCGGTGACGGTGAAATTCAGGAGGGGCAGGTGTGGGAAGCAGTCCTTTACGCAGCCCACCAGAAGCTCGATAACCTTATAGCATTTGTTGATTACAATAAGAAACAACTCGACGGTTACACGAAAGATATCAATGACCTGGGAGATATCAAAGCAAAGTTTGAGAGTTTCGGATGGCATGCCCAGGAGGTTGACGGTTCCAGTGTCAGAGAAATATACGAGGCCATTGAGAAGGCCAAAGGGGCAAAAGGCCGGCCGTCGGTAATTGTTTTACATACAGTAAAAGGGAAGGGCTGCAGGTTTGCCGAAAATGCATTCCTCAACCACCATATGACAGTTAGCAAAGAACAAATGGCTGAGGCAATAGCGGAATTAGAACAACAACTGCAAACGGGGTGAAACAATGAGCGTAATTCTGGCAGAAAAAAGAGCTAAAGAAGAAAAGGACATGCGGGATGTCTACTGTGAGACTCTGATGGAGTTGGCGGGTAAAGACCGGCGAATAGTAGCGCTTGATGCGGATTTGATGAACTCAGTGGGGATGGTCCCTTTTGCCAGGGCTTTTCCGGAAAGAACCTTTAATGTAGGGGTCCAGGAGGCAAACATGATCGGGGTTGCGGCAGGGCTGTCGGCTACAGGTAAGATACCGTTTGCGCACAGTTTCGCTCCCTTTGCCACCAGAAGATGTTTTGACCAGATATTCCTGTCATGTGGTTATGCCAAATTAAATGTAAGAATTGTTGGCAGCGACCCGGGTGTAACAGCGGCATTCAACGGCGGTACTCATATGCCTTTTGAGGACATGGGGATTTTAAGAAATGTCCCTAATATAACTATCATGGAACCCACGGATTCTGTGATGCTGAAAGATCTGGTGAAACAGACCGCGGGCCTTTACGGCGTGTTCTATATAAGGCTTCTCAGAAGAAGCGCTGTCAAGGTTTATGAAGAGGGATCAACTTTCGAAATAGGCAAGGCCGTCCAGTTAAGAGACGGTAGCGATGCAAGTATACTGGCAACGGGAATTATGGTAGACGAAGCTTTAAAGGCTGCTGAAACTCTTGCGGAAGAGGGAGTGTCGGCAAGAGTAATAAATGTTTTTACTTTAAAACCCTTAGACAAGGAAGCCGTTATAATATGTGCCAGGGAAACGGGGGCAATTGTAACAGCGGAAAACCATAGTATAATAAACGGTTTGGGTTCGGCGGTAGCGGAAGTGATTGCGGAAAATGAACTTGTACCTCTTGAGAGGGTTGGGGTCAACGACCAATTCGGAGAAGTGGGTCACGTGGACTACCTGAAAGAAAAATTTAACTTAACTTATGATGAAATCGTTAAACGCGTAAAAAAGGTATTGACCAGGAAAATAAAATAAAAAAATAAGAAGGTATGGCGACAATGAGAATTAGGCAGAATAAACCCTTTGTATACGGTTACAATGCGATTGCCTCTATGGATGAAAAAGAAAACAACACGATGATGGATTTCGGTATTTTGAAACTGGCCAAGAGCCAGGCCGAAACAGATTGCGACCCAAAGGAAAGAGCGTTCCTGTTAATTCAGGGCGAAGTCACCTTTGAATGGGAAGGAAACAGGGAAACCGTTAAACGAAATTCGTGTTTCGATGAAAATCCTTGGGTGTTGCATGTGCCCCGGGATATAGAAGTCAAGATCATAGGAGTTGCGGAAGATTCCGAAGTATGTGTAACCAAGACTGCCAATGAAAAAGCATTTAAATCAAAGCTTTACAGGGACGATGAATGCAGGAGTGAAGACCGCGGCAGGGGAACAATGAATGAAACTTCAACAAGGATCGTCCGGACTGTATTTGACTATTCAAACGCGCAGCACTCCAATTTGGTTCTCGGTGAAGTTATTGATTATCCCGGAAAATGGTCAAGCTACCCGCCTCATTATCATCCACAGCCGGAGATCTATTTTTATAAATTCAACCCGGAAAACGGGTACGGTTTCTGCCAGTTGGGTGATGATGTGGTGCAGATTAAAAATAACGATACAGTTAAAATATTTGATGTCACCCACCCGCAGGTTACCGCCCCCGGGTATGCAATGTATTACATATGGGTTATAAGGCATTTAGACGACAACCCGTATATCAATCCAATATTTGTACCGGAGCACTTATGGGTAACTGATAAAGACGCGAAGTTTTGGCCGGATAAATAATAATCGGTGGAGGAGAGTGAATTTATGAAAACTGTAAGACTTACAATGGGCCAGGCGCTGTTGAAGTTTTTGGACAACCAGTATATAGAGTTTGACGGGAATGAAAACAAATTTGTAAATGGCGTGTTTGCGATTTTTGGACATGGTTGTGTGGTGGGGTTTGGCCAAGCCTTGGAAGAGCATAAAGGAGGCATAACCCTCTATCAGGGACACAACGAACAGGGAATGGCCCATGTTGCTATTGCGTACGCAAAACAAAAAAACAGGAGAGAAATAATCCCCTGTACTTCTTCAATCGGTCCGGGGGCTCTGAACATGGTAACCGCCGCGGGTACGGCCAGTGTAAACAGGATACCGTTGCTCCTTCTCCCGGGGGATACTTTTGCCTGCAGGCAGCCTGACCCTGTACTCCAGCAAATTGAACACCCGCTCAGCTACACCGTAACAGCGAATGACGCGTTTAAAGCTGTATCCAGGTACTGGGACAGGATTGAAAGGCCGGAACAGTTAATGACAGCTGCCCTGAACGCCATGAGAGCGCTTACCGACCCGGCAGATACGGGCGCGGTCACACTGTGCCTGCCTCAGGATGTCCAGGCGGAAGCTTATGATTACCCGGTAGAATTCTTTGAGAAAAGGGTTCATTATATCGAGAGAACCCTGCCGACCTCAAATGCGGTTAGGATTGCGGCGGAGCTGATAAGAAACAAGAAAAAACCGTTAATTATCAGCGGCGGCGGCGCCGTATATTCGGAAGCGGCCGACGAACTCAAGGCTTTTGCCGAAGCCTTTAATATTCCTTTTGCCGAAACCCAGGCCGGAAAAGGCATCCTGCCGTGGAATCACGAATTGAACCTCGGCGGGATAGGTGTTACAGGAACTGGCGCCGCAAACGAAATTGCCAGGGATGCGGATATGATAATTGCTGTTGGAACAAGGCTGTCTGATTTTACTACGTCATCCAAGTGGGCTTTCAAAAACCCGGAAGCTGAATTCCTTGCAATAAATGTTAATAAATTTGATGCGGCCAAAATGAATGCCAAATTTATGATTGCAGATGCGAAAGAAGGCTTAAAAGCATTAGGAAAAGCTCTTAAAGAAATAGGATACCGGTCGGCGTACAAGGATGAAATAAAAATAAGCAAAGATAAATGGAATAAAGAAGTTGACAGGTTATACTCCGTGGAACTTGAAAACGGTTTATCACAGACCAGAGTACTGGGTGAATTGAACAGGACCCTAGGCGATGATGCGATAATAGTGGGGTCATCGGGAAGTCTTCCGGGAGATTTGCAACGGCTCTGGAGACCCGTTAAACCAAAGACATACCACATGGAATACGGCTTTTCCTGTATGGGTTATGAGGTTACGGGCGCCCTCGGGGTAAAGATGGCCGAGCCGGACAAAGAGGTTTATGCTATGGTTGGGGATGGAAGCTATGTAATGCTCCATTCAGAATTGCTGACAAGTATCCAGGAAGGTTACAAGATAAACATTTTGCTGTTCGATAATAATGGTTTCCAGTGTATCAATAACCTTCAAAGGTCGCAGGGGATACCTGCCTTTGGAACCGAATTCCGTTTCAGGTCAAAGGAAACGGGCAGGTTAACTGGCGAATATATACCAATTGACTTTGCGGCTAATGCCAGAAGCTACGGCGCCAAGGGATATACGGCAACAACGGTCGAAGAACTGAGGGAAGCCTTGGAAAAGGCCAAAAAAGATACGGTATCAACCTTAATTGATATTAAAGTGCTGCCGGGAACCATGACGGACGGGTATGATTCCTGGTGGCGCGTAGGCGTTCCTGAAGTAGCGGAACGTAAAGAAGTGGTAGAGGCTCACAAGAGAATGGAAGAGGAAATTCAAAAAGCACGGAAGTTTTGAGGAACATACGGGATCCCTGGGCCGTCCCGATTCGGCGCCGACCCTTCCGGTATTCCGGGGTAAGAAGGTACAGAATGAGAGGGAGAATGAATTATGGTATTAAGGGATGAGGCTCTGGCCCTGCATCAGAAATATGGCGGAAAGATAGAAGTCCGTAGCAAAGTCAGGGTTGAAAATCAGTATGATTTAAGCCTGGCTTACACCCCGGGGGTGGCAGAGCCCTGTAAGGATATTGCAGTGAATAAGGACCTGGTTTATAAATATACCTCAAAAAAAAATTTAGTTGCCGTGGTTTCGGACGGTACAGCGGTGTTGGGCCTGGGGGACATCGGGCCGGAAGCCGCTTTACCGGTGATGGAGGGCAAGGCAGTTTTATTTAAAGAATTTGCCGGGGTAGACGCTTTTCCGATCTGTGTCGGCACCAAAGACCCGGACGAAATCGTAAAACTGATCAAATTGCTTGAACCTACCTTTGGAGGTATTAACCTTGAGGATATTTCGGCGCCCAGGTGTTTTGAGATAGAAAGAAAGCTCAAGGAAGTCCTTGACATTCCTGTTTTTCACGATGACCAGCACGGAACAGCAGTTGTGGTACTGGCAGGGCTCGTGAACGCGCTGAAACTTGTTAACAAATCCCTGCCTGAGGTTACGGCCGTGATAAACGGGAGCGGTTCCGCGGGGATAGCCATAGCTAAATTATTGATAGATTCTGGAATCGGCAACATTATAATGTGTGATTTGAAAGGAATTATTCATGAAGAGGAGGATTGGCTTAACCCGGTCCAGAGAGAAATGGCTAAAGTTACAAATAAAAACAAGGCTCAAGGAACACTTCCGTACGCTCTTGTCGGAGCGGACGTGTTTATTGGGGTTTCCGGCCCTGGAGCGTTAAAAAAACAATACATAAAAATAATGGCGGATAGGCCGATAATATTTGCTATGGCTAACCCCGTTCCCGAAATTATGCCTGATGAAGCGAGAGCGGCCGGCGCCTATATAGTCGCAACAGGAAGGTCGGACTATCCTAACCAGATCAACAATGTTCTGGCTTTCCCGGGCATTTTCAGGGGCGCACTTGATGTCAGGGCCTGCCAGATTACAGAGGGTATGAAGAAAGCTGCTGCCGAGGCAATTGCCGGTTTAATTCCGGATGAGGAGCTTTCGCCCGATTATATTATTCCTAAACCTTTTGATAAGAGGGTGACAAAGGCTGTTGCGGCCAAAGTGGCACAGGCTGCGATTAGCGAAGGAGTAGCCCGGATTGAGATGGGGGAACTTCGATGAAACAGTTCTCTTTGGGGTTTGGAAAAACTAAACTGACATTCGAAATTTCCGAAGCAAATGTGCTGGGCGAACTGCTGCCCAACAAAGTGGATGTGGCATTAACAGGCACGGAGGAAGTAAAGCGGGCCATAGAAAACCCCGTTAATTCCATTAGACTTAAAGATATTGTAAAACCCGGAGAAAAAATTGTAATAATCACCAGTGACATAACCAGGCCTATGCCGAGTAAAACCGTGCTGCCTTTGGTTCTTGAGGAGCTTTATAAAGCGGGAGTAACTGACAGTAACATAAAAATCGTATTTGCCCTCGGCAGCCACAGGCCTCATACCGAACAAGAGAAAAGGTACCTGGTCGGTGACGAAATATATGAAAAAATAGTCTGTGTCGACAGTGACCCGGCGGAATGTGTCCATCTGGGCGTCACGGGAAACGGGACTCCCGTTGATATATTCCGTTTAGTGGTGGAAGCCGACAGGCGCATCTGCCTCGGAAACATAGAATATCATTACTTTGCGGGATACAGCGGCGGGGCTAAGGCGATAATGCCGGGTGTGTCGACAGGAAATGCTATCCAGGCAAATCATAGCAGAATGGTTGAAGCAACGTCCTGTGCCGGCAACATTACCACCAATTCTGTTAGATCAGATATTGATGAAGCAGCCAAGTTCATACCTATAGATTTTATTGTGAATGTTGTTCTTGATGACAAAAAGAACATAGTCAAGGCAGTGGCCGGACACTACATAGATGCGCATAGAGAAGGTTGCAGGTTTCTTGACAGCCTTTATAAAGTAAAAATTTCCGAAAAAGCTGACATAGTTATTACGTCACCCGGAGGTTATCCCAAAGATATTAACCTGTATCAGGCGCAGAAAGCCTTGGATAACGCAAAACATGCAGTTAAAAAGGGCGGAATTATCATACTTGTAGCTTCATGCAACGAGGGATTCGGGGAAAAGGTATTTGAAGAGTGGCTCCTGGAGGCGGAAAACCCCAGAGAGTTAATAGATAAAATCAAAGAAAATTTTCGGCTTGGAGGACACAAAGCCGCGGCGATTGCCATGGTACTCCAGAACGCCAAAGTATATCTGGTGTCAGAACTCGACCCTGATTTTGTGAGCAGTGTATTTATGGAACCGTTCACTGATATCCAGTCTGCTCTAGACAAAGCTTTGGAAGAGAAGGGGAAAGACGCAACGGTATTGCTGATGCCTGTTGGAGGTTCTACTTTGCCTCTGTTGCGGGAATAGTTACTCTGCCAGGATTTTCGGTTTGCAACAGTATTTTGTAGATGAACTAATTGATAACATGGTTATAGGAAGTAGGAGGATAAACTTGAAAAAGATAGCCGTATTAACCAGTGGTGGGGATGCGCCGGGTATGAATGCAGCCATCAGGGCTGTAGTTAGAAGAGGTATTTATAAAAGGTTCGAAGTACTGGGGGTCAGATTTGGTTACCAGGGCTTAATTCAAGGGGATTACATACCCTTGGAAGTCGGAAGTGTAGGAGATATTATCCACAGGGGTGGCACGGTTCTTTACAGCGCCCGTTGCGAAGCATTTAAAACCGAGGGCGGCCGAAAAATGGCCATCCGCAACCTTAAGGAAAAAGAAGTAGACGGGCTTATTGTTATCGGCGGAGACGGTTCATTCCGCGGAGCCCTTCAATTGACTAAAATGGGTTACCCTACAGTTGGTGTACCTGCAACCATTGACAATGACATCGCCGGCACGGATTTTTCCCTGGGATTTGACACTGCGGTAAATACAGTTATCGAGGCTATTGATAGGATCAGGGATACTGCGACATCTCTTGAGCGGACCTATGTGATAGAGGTGATGGGCAGGGACAGAGGCAATATCGCCTTGTGGTCGGGGTTGGCCGGCGGCGCGGAGTCCATATTGATTCCGGAAGCCCAAATAGATATGGACGATATCATTGAGAGGTTGGTTCAGGGGCAAAAACGGGGAAAAAAACACAGTATTATTATTGTAGCTGAAGGAGTAGCGAAGGGCAGCAATATTGGAGATGTTATCCGTCAAAGAACCGGTTTCGAGACAAGGGTAACTGTCCTCGGGCATATTCAACGGGGGGGTTCGCCCACAGCTTTTGACCGGTTACTGGGAAGTCAAATGGGCGCAATGGCCGTCGATCTTCTTACGGCAGGGAAGGCCGGGGTGATGGTCGGCATGCAAAATAACCAATTGGTGGCCGTGCCCTTTGAATATGCCCTGAGCCAATCACCTCAACTACCTTTGACTTTATATGAACTGGCACATAGCCTTTCTATTTAGTTTACCATCTATTTAGTTTGCATAAAGCATGGGCTTATTTTGGGACAGATGTCCAGGAACTTACACCGGAAAGGAGTAGGCTTGTGAAGATGGGAAAATATTTTCATTTTACCATCACGAGTGATGCCAGAAAACATGTTCCCAGAATGATTCTCACTCACCTGGCGGACGAATATATCTGGCAGGGGCAGGAATATCAATACGGGCCCCTTCGGTCAAGGACAGGGCCAAAAGGGTGCGGCAGCTGATTGAGACCGATATAGCATCAACTTTTTGCTCTATTCGGTCAAGTTTTTCTTCGTGCTGCTGGAAGCTGTCAAACAGCACCCGGATTTTATCGATAACTTCGTTTTCCATCCGGGTTTCGCAGCCGCCGCCGGTTGTCAAGCGGCCGTCAAATAACGGTGTCTTCAGAATTAAGGTATATTGACGATTGTATAGGTGTTGATTGCAGGAGGAGGCGGAGCAACATGGGTGAAATATTCCTTTTAAATCCAAGTTATTGCTATTGGAGGCGAAATTCTTGTTAAAGCAGCGATGATGCCATTAAAATTAGAGATAGAAATAAATCTGTTGAAAGATGCGGCCCAGTAAATCACTAATTAAGGGGGATAATATGATGACTTTTACCAACCTGCTCATTGCAAAGAGCCGGTCGACAGCCGTGGTAACCGTCAACAGGCCAAAGGTCCTTAATGCTCTGGATGCCCGGACCCTGCAGGAACTGGAGAAGGCATTTGTTCTGCTGGGAAACGACAGTGAGGTGGATGTAATCATTTTGACCGGAGCAGGAGACAAGGCTTTTGTCGCCGGGGCCGACATTACTTTTATGAAAGACCTGGATGCCCTTGCGGCCCGGGAATTTGCCCTCTTTGCCCAGCGGGTGTTAAGCCGCATTGAAAACACTCAACAGCCTGTGATAGCTGCTGTTAACGGTTATGCCCTGGGAGGAGGATGTGAGCTGGCCATGGCCTGTGACATCAGGATTGCCAGTGAAACTGCAAAGTTTGGACAACCCGAAGTGGGGCTGGGAATCATTCCGGGGTTTGCCGGCACCCAAAGGCTGCCCAGACTTGTCGGCAAAGGACTGGCCAAGGAAATCATATTTACAGGTGAATTCATAGATGCTCGGGAAGCTTGGCGCATCGGGCTGGTCAACAGAGTTGTCCCTCCGGAACAATTGATGGAGAGCGCCAGGCAAATGGCAGACAAAATAGCGGCCAGGAGCCGGGTTGCCGTAAGACTGGCCAAACAGGCTTTAAATGAGGGTTTAGAGATGGATTCAGACCGGGCTTATGCCCATGAAGCAAACCTTTTTGGCCTCTGCTTCACTTCGGCTGACCAAAAAGAGGGCATGGCCGCTTTTCTGGAAAAAAGAGCGCCCAGGTTTGGTAAAATAACTTAGACTGCAAACGTCAGAAGCGCTCTGCGGAACGCACCAATCCTGGTTAGTTTTTATGAATGGCTGTTTTTCTAGAATTCTTAATAGTCCTGAGGCAAAAGTTGCATTTGACTTTGAAAGGCAACTCTGGTAGAATAATTTATGCATCGGGCTGCCTTCCATTAATTTCATATTGGTCATGCCGAAGTGGCGGAATTGGCAGACGCACACGACTCAAAATCGTGCGGGAAACCGTGAGGGTTCGAGTCCTTCCTTCGGCACCAGACAAGGCTTCCGGGGTTTTGTAAGTCCCGGAATTTCTTATAAAACAGCCTCAGTAATGCAATTTTAATGCAGTTTTTGGACAAAAATTTAGCAGGGGTCGCGTC
>DYZU01000040.1 GCA_022735835.1 Thermincola sp.
CTTCAAGACATTTCCTCCCCTTTCTGCATGCTAGGCTAATTATAACACAGCTTTTCGGGAAATTTCCTTATGGAAAAGTTGGAAAAGTAGTTCCAGGGTCTCACCGGAGGCAACACCTTCTGCCGGACAATATCAAAGCCCCGGAGATCCTGATCCTGGAATCTCCGGGGCTGCGCCGGCCGGTGTATGTTGTAACACAGCGGATAGTTCTGGAGAAAAAGATGTTTTATATGTACTTGCGACCCCGGAACAACTTAGCGGAACAGATACACCGCCAGGCTCATGGTCAGGTTGGTCAAAAGTCCGGCCGCCAGGTCATCGGCCATTATGCCCAGTCCACCCGGAAGTTTTTGCAGTTGCTTAATGGGGTCAGGCTTTAATACATCCAAAATCCTAAACACGAAAAACGCCAGAACGAGATAAAGACCATGCCAGTTGTATGCTGCCATAAGGAAGCCGGCGATCTCGTCAATGACAATCTTGGGACTGTCGTTCTCTGCAAATATCCTTTCCGCTTCATTGGATAGCAACACTCCCAAAAAGCTTACTGCCACGACAAAGTAAATGTTATCAGGGAACAATAAGGCCAATAACAGCCCCAGGAGGGTGCCAAACGTCCCGGGAGCCTTGGGAATAAGTCCCAGCCCGAAACCTGAGGAAACCAGTATTACTAAGTTCTTTCTCATTTACCGTGTCCCGCCTTTAAAAGGTGACGGGCTCGTTTAAAATAGTCGAGCCCCGACCAAATTGTAAAAAACACCGCTACACCCATGGCAAGCTTACCAAACGGAATATTCCACAGGTTGAACGGAAAGTCGTGTATGAATAAAAAAACTATGGCGATTATTTGCGAGATAGTCTTGGCCTTGCCAAGTTTACTGGCCGAGATAACCACCCCGTCCGCCGCGGCAATTGCCCTTAAGCCCGTGACGGCAAACTCCCGGCCAATAATGACAGAGGCGACCCAGGCTGAAATTTTGCCTAATTCCACCAAAGAAATAAGGGCTGCGGAGATAAGAAGCTTATCCGCCAGGGGGTCCATAAATTTCCCGAGTTTGGTCACCTGGTTGCGTTTCCTGGCGAAATACCCGTCCAGGCCGTCGGTGCTGGCCGCCAGGATAAATACTCCTGCCGCTAAAAACTGGCCGTACTTGATTTTTACGGACAGAATCAGCAAAAATACAGGCACTAAAACTATTCTTGCCAGAGTTATCCTGTTAGCCAGATTCATCTTATGACCTCTCCAATCAAGTCATGTTCATAGGCATGGGTAACCCTGACTTGCACCAGGTCGCCAGGATTAAGTCCACAACCTTTCACCAATACGGCGCCGTCAATTTCCGGAGCATCCGCCTCTGTACGCCCGAAATATATTTCTTGTTCTGTTTGGTCTTTTCCTTCAATCAAAACAGAAATTATTTTTCCGATTTTAGCCCTGTTCTTCTCCAGGGATATTTCCTCCTGAATCCTCATCAGGCGGTCTTTGCGTTCTTCTTTTATTTCATCAGGGACCTGGCCGGGCATGGCTGCCGCCGGGGTTCCCTCCTCCGGTGAATAAGCGAACACGCCTATCCTGTCAAACCGTACGGTTTTTACGAAATCCACCAGGGTTTGAAACCGCTCTTCGGTTTCCCCGGGGAAACCCACAATAAATGAAGATCTCAGAGCCAGTCCCGGTATACTTTCCCTCAGTCTTTCAATCAGCCGGAGTATATCCCGGCAGGTCCCCCGCCTGTTCATGGAACGCAGGAGCACATCATCGGCGTGCTGGAGGGGGATGTCCAGGTATTTGCATATTTTGTCAGTCCCGGCGATAACATCAATCAATCTGTCCGTGAAATGGGTCGGGTAAGCATATAAAAGCCGTATCCAGGAAAGTTTTTCAAGCCCTGCCAGTTCGATAAGCAATTCGTCCAGTCTATGTTTTCCGTACAGGTCCAGGCCGTACCTGGTAATATCCTGGGCAATGAGGTTTATTTCTTTGACTCCTTTCCCGGACAGGTCCCGGGCTTCGGAGACTATCGATTCAATTGTCCGGCTGCGGTATGTCCCTCTGATCATGGGAATGGCGCAGTATGCACACCTGTTGTCGCAGCCTTCGGCCACTTTTATATAGGCTGTATAGCTGGGAGTAGAGATAACGCGAGGCATCTCGTGGTTGTAAATAAAGGAAGGAGAGTCCACAAAGGTCGGTCTTTTACCTTCTAATACTTCTTTCACCACCCGGGCAATGCGCGGCAGTTCACCTGTCCCAACCAGCCCGTCAATTTCCGGGATCTCATGCAAGAGTTCATCTTTGTACCTTTGGGCCAGGCAACCTGTGACAACGAGGGCTTTACACCTTCCCTCTTTTTTATACCCGGCAGCTTCCAGAATCGCGTTGACTGATTCCTCCTTGGCCGCATTAATAAATCCACAGGTATTGACAAGCAAAATGTCGGCTTCCTCCACACAGTCAGTGGCAGTATAACCGGCTTCCCTAAGCAAACCGGTCATCACTTCGGAATCAACCAGGTTTTTGGCACAGCCCAGGCTAAGAATGTTTATTTTAAACAACGTCCCATCCTCCAATTATTGGGCAAAAGCTTCTTCGCAGAAAACATTATACATTATAGTATAGAATATCGTCATCGCAGTGTCAAAGCTGATTTTTACCTAAATAACTTTTATCCAATAAAAAGGCCCGTTGACAAATGGTTAACAGTCTAAACCATTTGCCAACCGGCCCTTGTCACCTGTCCGCTGTCAAGTCGAGCGGTAATTGGTGAACTGCAGGGGTATGTCGTAATTCTTTTCTTTGAGCATTTTAATAACCGCTTGCAAGTCATCCCTGTTCTTACCGGATACCCTGACTTTATCGCCCTGGACGGAACCCTGGACCTTAATCTTTGAATCCTTTATGTCTTTCACGATCAATTTAGCCGTTTCTTTGTCTATGCCCTGCTGGATATTGACCTCCCGGCGCACGGTGTCTCCCGCCGCCGGCTCTATCTTGCCGTACTTTAGGGCTTTCAGGTCAATACCCCTCTTGACCATTTTACTTTCCAGGATATCCACAACGTTTCGCAGCTTAAAATCATCATCTGAGATAAGGGTGATAACTTTCCCGTCATACCTTATTTCACTCTTGCTTCCCTTAAAATCAAAACGGGTCTGAATTTCACGCCTGGCCTGGTTTATGGCATTGTCTATCTCCTGCATGTTCACCTCAGATATAATATCGAAGGAATTTTCTTTGGCTGCCATTAAATCCACCTCTTTCGGTTCACTGCCGGTTAATGGTTGGGGGACCGGTCCCCGGTTCAGCCATCCTGGACCGCGGAGTTGTCGGAAGTCCCGGAGGTAAATTCTCTGGTTACCACATCTCCCATAGATCCCAAGGAGCCTAAATTTCTGCCGTTTTCGATGACTTCTACCCCACCGGCGTTACCAAGTTTAATTACTATTTTGTTTGTTCCTGAAAATGTCCTGGTCTCACCAGGATTTATGTTTCCGGTAAATCGAACAACGCCGTCAACGGTTACCCTGGTCCAGCAGACCTGGTCTTTTCCTTTCAGGGTTATGTTTATCCCGCCAGTATCTTGAGGAACCTGTCCGCCGCCACTCACACCGCTCCTCAAAGGAGCGCCCTGCTCCGGAGCCGTTGCATCCTGGTTGGGCACGCTGTATACGGAGTTGTCTACAGGTTCATTTTTTTGCTTGTTGGCCGGGACGCCTGCCTGTTCGTTTACCGGAGGATTTGCAGTCTTACCGGTCGGTTTAGCCGCGTTTTTGTAAATAAAATTGTAAAATACGAGAGTGACAACAGCCAGAATCGCTACCAGTACCGTCAGCAGGTACGCCTTTTTGCTCGAGCGCCGGTTGGAACGGAGCCTGTTAATGCTGGCCTGAATATCTGTCCTGGCATAATCATCTTTGACCGGCATACCCAAAAGTTTGTATTCCATCATTATTTCTTCCTGGTTTAATCCAAGGTAAGTGGCATAATTACGCAGAAACCCTTTGGCATATACACGGCCGGGAATGATGTCATAATCCCCGTCTTCCAGAGCCTGCAGATAGCGTTTTCTTATTTTTGTATCTTCTTCGGCCTGTTCCAGGGTTATTCCTTTGGCCTCCCGGGTACTTCTCAGAATTTCTCCAATGCTGCCCATTTCCACACCTCCGCATTTTACTGAAATGGCTAACCGGTTCCTAACAAACCTTCCAGGTACTTCTTAATTTTCTCAGCCGCCTCCCCTGTGTCAGTAGTCTCGATACACAGCTCATAGCCTTCGGCCGGTTGGTCCGGGTACTTGTAAAGCGGGTCATAGTAATTCACCAGCAAATATTCCACCACCTCGTCCAAAGAGCCTCTGTCCACCATCTGGCTGAATTCCGCAACTTTGGTTTTACCAATCCTTTTCTCCAGAGATTTTATGGCAGCTTTTAACTCTTCTTTGTTTTCACCGGATTCCCTGGCATATATCCGCTTGATCCGCTCGATCCTTACAGGCAGAGGACAGTATGCCAATATCCTTATCCCCGATCTCATTCCCTCCATCAGAGAAGACGGGAGTATTATCCTGCCGATTCTCCGGCTCTCACATTCAACCACAATATACCCTTCCGCCTCCCAAAACGCCAATTCTCTGACTAACAGGCCTTCAAACATTTTCTGGCTCGGCTGAGGACGCATTCCGATCTGTCCGAAGACCGAACCGCGGTTATTCGCCAGACCCTCCAGGTCAACGGCAGGCGCTTTCCTTTGTCTCAGTTCCTGCAGGAGCTCGGTCTTTCCCACTCCGGTCAGCCCGTGGATAACCGCCACCCTGTGAGGAAGAGGCCGGTTCAGATATTCGTTGACATATCTCCGGTAAGCCTTGTATCCTCCCACCAGCCTGTATACCGGTATACCTATGGCCGCAAGCACGGAACAGACCGATTTACTGCGCATGCCTCCGCGCCAGCAGAAAACCACCAGCGGACCCTGACGGGCCAGCTCCTGATACTGTTTGACCATTTCAGGCAAACGCGGGGAAACAAAGTTTAAGCCCAGTGCCCGGGCGTCATCAACGCCCTTTTGTTTGTATGCGGCGCCCACTTTAGTTCTTTCTTCATCCCTTAGTAAAGGTATATTTAACGCATCCGGAATGGTCGCCTCTCTATACTCGCTTTCAGACCTTACGTCGATAAGTTTTGCGCCCGGCAAATTTAAGGCTTCTTCAACAGTAATTTCTTTGACCATGAAACCACCTATCATGCTTCTACATTGATTATATTATTTCCTGCCTTTTGGACATATTACGCAATTTCCCACTCCGTATGGGTAATCTTTTTTTCCCAACTAAATATATTTTCAAGGAAGGCATATTAATCCGTAAAAGGAGAATGCCATGTCGGAATCAGGCAACCAAACGGTTAAAGACACATGGAAAATCGCGACAACTTTTATCGGAACCATCGTTGGCGCCGGGTTTGCATCCGGTCAGGAAATTCTGAAATTCTTTTCCCATTTCGGTTACGGGGGTATAATAGGAATTTTCCTGAGCTGCCTCTTTTTCTGCTTAACCGGCACAGCCATAATGTATCTCGGTCATAAACTCCAGGCGGTCTCTTTCGGTCAAGTAGTAAGGCATGTATGCGGCAGAAGACTTGGTCCGTTGATGGACCTTATGCTGACCCTGTTCCTGTTTGGAACTCTCAGTGTAATGCTGGCAGGTTCCGGAGCCGTGTTTTTCCAGCAATGGGGCCTCCCGTACTGGTTGGGAACCGGATTTACCACGCTTGTGACCGTCCTCACCGTCTTTTTGGGTCTGAAAGGGATAATAAATGCCAACTCTGTAGTGGTACCGCTTTTGATCCTCATCTGTGTACTGGCCACCCTCCCATCGATTTCAGGCGCCAGGCTCCGTTCAAATCTCTCGGATTTCTTACCGGTCGCAGAAGGCGCAGCTTCCCAGTGGGCCCTGTCCGCCCTGCTGTATGTGTCCTATAATATAACCCTCAGCGCCGGCGTACTTGCCCCTCTGGGAAAAGAAATCAAAAACCGCCGGCCTCTCTTTTGGGGCGGGATTTTAGGCGGATTGGGGCTGGGCGCCCTGGCCACCCTGATCAATCTCGCTATTCTAAGTCATTATCCCGATTCGGCCCGGTATGAAATCCCCAGCCTTTTCGTGGCCGGGCGCACGGTAGGGGTTATTCAATCAGCTTTTTCTTTTGTTCTTTGGGCTGAAATATTTACCACCGTCATCGGGACCATATACGGGTTAGCCGCCAGGGTTTCCGATTATACCGGCCTGTCATACAACCGGGTCACGGTTGTTTTAATGTCGGTTGCCCTGGGGATGAGCCAGTTGGGCTTTTCGGGGCTGGTCGGGACACTCTATCCGCTGTTCGGGTATGTTTCTTTGCTGTTTCTTGTTTCCCTCGTTCTGTTTCCGGTTTTCAAACGAAGGTAAAATACATTATTTTAAGTGACCGGGCCTGGCCCGGTGTTTTGCTCATTACCGGGGTTTACCGGTTCCCCCGGCGGCTGTCCCGGGCCGGTCCCTGCGTTCGGTTCCCGGGGTGTTCCCTGGTTCTGCCCGGGTTGCTTATTCTGGTTATTCCCGTTTTGCCCTGTCGCATCGTCAGGATTGGTCCGCGTCGGCGGGCTTTGGGCCGGTTGTTGTTTATTTAAGTCTACGGGAACATTGCTGACCTGGGTTACCAGTTCTGGAGGCACTTGAATGCTAGCTGGCTTGATCTGCCCTTTTTTCAACTGTTCCTTAACAGCTTCCAGTTTGGCGGATACTTCCTGAGGGACTGCCTGGCTGAAGACAAAATCGACGGCGCCTGCAGCCAGCCCGTAAACTTTCTTCCCTCCGGTGAACTCCTCCCCGAAGGCCTTTTTGATCAGATTGTATACCACGTTCTCGTGGTTTTTGACCAAAGCGCCGGATACATTCCACGGCAGCTTTTTCATTAACTGCAAATCACTGGACAGGACAATCTTCCTGTTTTCGGACGCTGCAGAAGCGGCTCCGTTGGCCATGTTGCCGGGACCGCTAAAAACTACGTCAGTACCTGTCCAGAACAGGTTTTGAGCCAGTGTCTTCCCTCTCTCGGGATCCCCGGCCGCCTTGTCAGTGACCCCGGCATAAGACGCCTTTATCTTGATGCTTTTGCCTTCAGTCGTGTTGATATACTGGACACCTCTGGCAAACCCGCTTTCCAGTTTACGGTCGGCCGAAATCATTGAGCCTCCGAGAAAACCGACCAGATTTGTCCTGGTTAAAGAAGCCGCCGCAACTCCGGCCAAAAATGCTCCCTCATCCTCATTAAAGCTGACAATTGCCACATTAGGTTCTTCCACTGCACCGTCAAATGTAACAAACTTAATGTCCGGATAATCGGGCGCCACCTTCTGCAGGTCTTCTTCAATACCTTCACCGATGGCCAACACAAGATTATAACTGTTTTCGGCCGCAAAACGCAGTGACTCTTCGTTGTTTACCAGATCTCCGGGGGCAAACACTTTGTATTGGGCGTCAAGGTCGTCAGCCGCTTTTCGAACCCCGGCCACCACCGAATCTTTTATTTCCTGTTCCAACTTTCCTGAAGCTGCCATAACCACCGCTATCTTTTTCGGACCTGTGGAACCGTACCGTTCGGATTCGGCGTTGACGGTTCCCCGCCCGCACCCGGCAATTGCTGCCATTGATATTATAAATAGACAAATTATAGTGGTGCGTCTGATAAAGGCCATCTTTTCCCCTCCTAATAAATATCCGGCCGTTTCAGAAAATCTCAGTCTTTTTCAAAGGTATTGTGATACTGATCCATAGTCATAAGAATGGAACGGGGCTTGCTCCCCTCATATTTTCCTACTATCCCCCGCTCTTCCATCATGTCAATCAACCTGGCTGCCCTGGCATAACCTATGCGCAGCCTTCTCTGCAGCAGGGAAATGGAAGCCTGTCCTGACTCAATCAGAATACGGACGGCTTCGGGAAACAGTTCATCTTCTTCACCATGCTCCACCGAGCTGTGGGCGTCGGCCTGAATGATGCCCTCCACAAATTCCGGTTGACCCTGGGCTCTCAGGTAGGCAACCAGGGCCTCCACTTCCTTGTCCGACATAAATGCTCCCTGAACCCGGATAGGTTTCGGGGCGCCGACCGGGAAAAAGAGCATGTCTCCCCTGCCCAGCAGTTTCTCGGCTCCGGCCATGTCAAGTATGGTCCGTGAATCGGTTTGCGAGGAAACCGCAAAAGCAATCCGTGACGGGATATTGGCCTTGATCAGCCCGGTGATGACATCCACGGAAGGCCTTTGGGTCGCCACTACCAGGTGCATTCCGGCCGCTCTGGCCATTTGGGCCAATCTGCAGATGGCGTCTTCCACCTCTGCGGGAGCCACCATCATCAAATCGGCCAACTCGTCAATGACAACTATGATATACGGCATCAGTCCTGCTTCACGTTCAACTGCACCCGATTCTACGGCCCGGTTGAACCTGATAATGTCTTTCACCCCCGCCCGGGCAAAAAGCTCATACCTTTTTTCCATTTCCCGGACAGCCCATCTTAAGGCCGAAGCCGCCTTTTTCGCATCCGTGACCACAGGTGAAATCAGGTGAGGAATTCCGTTGTAGGTTGTCAGTTCAACCATTTTGGGGTCGATCATCAGGAATTTAACCTCGTCAGGTTTGGCCCTAAAAAGTAAACCGGCAATCAATGTATTCATGCAAACACTCTTACCTGAGCCGGTGGCTCCTGCAATCAGGAGGTGCGGCATTTGCGCCAGGTCGGCAATTATGGTGGTCCCCGCAATATCCTTACCCAGGGCAAAAGTGAGTTTTGCAGGAGATTTGGCAAATTCTTCGTTTTCCAGAAGTTCTCTCATAGTTACTACTGAAATTTCTTTGTTGGGCACTTCGATACCAACGGCCGCCTTACCCGGTATCGGAGCCTCTATACGCACCCCCGATGCAGCCAGGCTCAAGGCTATATCATCAGCCAGGCTTACGATCCTGCTCACCTTTACTCCCGGAAAAGGCTGCAGTTCATACCTGGTAATGGCCGGCCCCCGGGATACCTGAGTAACTCTCGCTTTTACTCCAAAGCTATCCAGCGTATCCTCAAGTATTCTGACATTTTCGGTTATATCCTTGTTCATGCGCGGGCTCTTGGTCTTGGCAGTGCGGGAAAGCAGGGTCAGAGGCGGGAGACTGTAATTAACGGCAGGTGGATTGGGATAAAGTTCGACCTTTTTGACCCTGGTTTTTCTTTCCTCCAAATTGATGATCTCGGCTCTTTCTTTGTGTTCCTCACTGGCCATAACCCTCTCAATCGGCTCGGGATATATATTTATTTTGGGATACTCCTCATCGGTCTTCACGGTAACATCCTCATCCCGGCTTTTTCCCCGCCGGAAATCAAATATGCCCCCGTCTAAAAGAACCCTTCTTTTCTCGGGCAGAGGTTCTTCAACCGTGTCCTCATCATCCTCCACATCTGTAAAGATAAACTCAGAAATGAGTTCCTTGAGCCTGTTCCATGCTCTGGCCAACCGTTCGGTGACAAATCCGGTGATCGTCAGAAAAGATACGTTTGTAATTAAAACCACCGCTATTACCAGCATCGCTGACCAGATGATATACGAACCTGTTCTTCCGAAAGCAGTGAGCAGGATTTTTGCCCCGATCCCTCCGATAATGCCGCCGCCTTTCCCCTGGTAGGCTGCCGGCAGCAAATCTTTGTCACTGACATCCAGCTGAAGATGCAGAAATGTCAAGATCACGACAAAGAGAACCACACCGCCGGCCATCTGGCCTCCGAACCTGGCTTTTTTCCGTTCCTTAATCATCCTGATACCGAAAAAAGCTATCACCAGTGGTAATACATATTTACCTTCACCGGCAATTCCTTTAATTAATTTAACCACATACTCTCCAACAGCTCCGGTGGAACCGGTAAACAAACTGACAAAACAAAGAACGGCAAAAGCCAGGAAACTGATCCCCAGGATCTCATATTTGAGTTCATTTTTCTGCTGTTCCGATACTTTTGCCATTATGTCAATCACCTCAACTTTTATATGTTCTACATTCTCAAATAAATTCCTTGTTTATTTTGTGTTAAAGGGCTAGAGGTTGAAGATTAACAATAAAAATGGAAGGTGACGTATAGCCCCTTCCTCACTAATCACAGTTTTCCTGCCATCTGGAGTGCTATAACCAGAACACCCAGAGCCCAGACGTAATAGGCAAAACCTTTCATACTGCCTCTCTGTAAAATCCTGATCATAAATTTGATGGCCCAGTAGCCGGAAACAGCCGCCACCACAGGACCAACCAGGTAAGGAAGGCCCATTCCCGGCGGCAGTCCCCGGCCGATCAGATCATTCAGGTCAAGTGCCGCGGCCCCGGCGATAGCGGGAATGGAAACCAGGAAGGAAAACCTGGCTGCTGTTTCCCTGTTGATCCCTCTGAACAAAGACCCGGCAATAGTTAATCCCGAGCGGGAAATGGCCGGCAGGATTGCAATCCCCTGCATCAAACCCACAAACGCGGCATCAAAATAAGAGATTTCATCAATTCCCTTGTCCCTTTCCTTAACTTTATCAGCGAACCAGATGATTAAACCGGTCAGGATAAATTCCATTCCAAGGGTTTGGCCTGACTCAAACATCTTTTCAAAAAAATCCTGCAAGGCAATCCCCATAATTCCCGTTGGAATTGTGGCGACAATAAGCAATAAGGTCAGTTTCTGCCAGGGTTTTTTCAGTATGGAGATAATGTCCTGTCTGAAAACCGCAATAACCGCCACTAATGTGCCAAAATGCACCAAAACATCAAAGGTCATAGCTCCGCTGATGTTGAAGATTTTCTGGACAAAGACCAGGTGCCCTGAACTGCTGATAGGTAAAAACTCTGTCAAACCCTGGACTATTCCCAGGATCACAGACTGTAAAACAGTCATTACGGTTCCATCTCCCCCGAAATTTTTCTGCAACTTCAGTAATTATACCATAAAGTGAAACGCAAAAAAATATCGAAAAAAATTTAAGTTTTTATAATATATAAAGTAGGAATTTTTGTCGAAATATAGAATTTTATAATAAATAATGTAGAATTTGCGTTCAATCCCTGGATAACATTAGGAGGTGTCAGATATTGGAAAGTACAGTATGTCCACTCAAACCAAATTGTGCCCTGTTTTCTGAGGTTGACCTGTTGGACGCTCTCAAGTTCAACATAGAAACCTACTACTGCAAGAGAAACTTTGCCAAATGCGCGCGCTATAAACTGCACCAGCAGGGATTGGAAGTTCCGCTCAAACTTCTGCCCAATGACAAAATATGTATTCAGTGTGAAATAAAAAACTAAGAAGATGCTGCCCCAATAAATATGCTATCTTCTCAGTCGGTCAAAATAATGGACGGGCAGGTATGTTCCTGCGAGCGGCCACAATCTCCACCGGCAACCACTCCCGCTGCGCGGATCGTGGGC
>DYZU01000041.1 GCA_022735835.1 Thermincola sp.
TGTACCAGTTGGGCCAGGACAGGCAAACAAAGATTTGTTAAAGATTAGGAAAGAGGAGGCCAAAAGATGGGAGAAGTCATTGTAATTACCTCTGGAAAGGGAGGGGTTGGGAAAACCACCACTACGGCAAATATTGGGACAGGCTTGGCTGCGTTAGGCTACAAGGTTGTACTGGTGGATACGGATATAGGATTGCGCAACCTGGATGTGGTCCTTGGACTGGAGAACAGAATCGTCTACGATATAGTAGATGTTACTCACGGGCACTGCCGGTTGAAGCAGGCCCTGATTAAAGACAAGAGGTTTGAGGGGTTACACCTTCTCCCGGCGGCTCAGACCAAGGACAAGACTGCAGTTACCCCCGATCAGATGCGAGAACTGTGCGCTAACCTGAAAAAAGAATTTGACTATGTAATCATAGACTGCCCGGCTGGCATTGAACAGGGGTTTAAGAACGCTATAGCGGGTGCTGAAAAAGCTGTTGTTGTCACTACCCCTGAGGTGTCAGCGGTACGTGATGCGGACAGAATTATCGGCTTGCTGGAAGCCGCGGAGCTTCACGAACCGAAGCTGATTGTGAACAGAATAAGGCCGTTAATGGTAAAAAAGGGAGACATGATGAGTATTGAAGATATTATAGACATCCTGGCCATAAACTTGTTAGGAGTTGTTCCGGAAGACGAAATGATCGTAGTTACCACCAACAAGGGTGAGCCTGCTGTCCTGGATAACAATTCCAGAGCAGGACAGGCTTACCGGAACATGGCACGGCGGATTGCCGGTGAAGATGTACCATTGATGGACCTTGAAGATAACAGCGGATTTATAAGCAAGCTGAAAAAGCTTATGGGTTTTAAGTAATCCGAGAGGGGGAACGGGACTTGCTGGATTTTTTGTTAAGAGTTTTTGGAAAAGAAACTAGTTCCAGTAAAAACGTGGCTAAGGAAAGGCTCCGCCTGGTACTGGTCCATGACCGGGCAGATGTCTCCCCGCAGTTGCTTGACAACTTGAAGGAAGACTTAATCAAGGTTATTTCCAATTACATGGAGATAGACGAGAAGGCCCTGGAAGTTAACCTGGATACTTCCGACAATACAGTAGCTTTGGTGGCGAATATTCCTATTATAAGAATGAAACGGTCCGGCAAGCGGACAGAAAAAATTGGGTAATACCCAATTTTTTACTTTCTGCCGGGTGTGGACTTTGGAACGCGTAGTGATATATAATTGAAGTATATCTTACAGAAAGAGGAGACCGAATTGTTTGACCGCAGGCTTATTAAAAACTTTGATTTCACGCTTTTTGTAACCACTGTTTTAATTGTTATATACGGCCTTGTTATCCTGAGCAGCGCCACTAATGCAACGATGGCCAGAGGAGGCGATAATCTTGTTTATGTGAAAAAGCAGGCCCTCTGGTTCTTAATAGGTCTGGCAGCTATAGGCGTAACACTGAAGATTGATTATACCGGGTTTACCAAGTACGCAAAGGCAATCTATGTTTTAAATATCGCGCTTCTTTTAGCCGTGCGGTTTGTAGGCGAAGAACAGAAAGGGGCGCAGTCCTGGATTCCCATAGGCCCGTTCTATTTGCAACCATCGGAATTTGCCAAAATAGCCATGATTGTGACATTTGCCGTTTATCTGGCCAGGCGGGAGGGGAAGCTGGACAGGTTTATGGATTTGGTTCCAACCTTTATTTTCTTCGGCATTCCTATGTTATTGATTATTTTGCAGCCCGACCTGGGAACCGCTCTTGTATTTATTGCGATATATTTCGGGATGCTGTTCGTGGCCGGGGCCCGGCCGAAACATCTGATCATCCTGATTTTAACGGGGGCGCTGTTAGTAGGCGGGATCCTTACCGCACAGCTGGTTTTTGGCCTGGAGAAACCTCTGAAACCTCATCAACTGGACCGTCTGACAACTTTTGTGAATCCGTACAAGGACCCAAGAGGAACAGGTTATCACGTTATTCAATCCCTGGTTTCTTTAGGTTCAGGAGGATTGTGGGGTAAGGGGTTGTACCAGGGGAGCCAGACCAGGCTGAATTTTTTGCCTGAACAGAAGAATGACTTTATTTTTTCCGTGGTCGGGGAAGAGTTTGGTTTTATAGGAGCCCTGGTGCTTTTGTTACTCTTTTATATCTTTGTCATCCGGGGAATAAAAATTGCCATGGGTTCCAAGGATATGCTGGGAACCCTGCTGGCTACCGGGATTGTTTCCATGATTGTATTCCATTTACTGGTCAATATCGGCATGACCGCAGGAATCATGCCGATAACGGGAATCCCTTTACCGTTTTTCAGTTACGGGGGCAGTTCCATGCTGTCCAACATGATTGGTGTGGGGATTTTGCTGAACGTATACATGCGCAGACAGGTATTGACGTTTTAACAGTCTGTAACAATGACTTACCAAACCCGCGGTTTAAACTAAGGGTTTTTATTTTTTAAAGTCACTGGCCACTGACTAAACCTGCTTGTCATACTTTCATTTGACCTCCAATATACATAATAGAGAAACATAAGTTTTCCGGAGGCGGAGGATAATGAAGATTAATATTGGCCAGAGCAACAAAAGCGAAAGACAAAACCTGGATTACCTGTACCAGGGCTATCGCCCGGTTAAAAGCGCCGGCCTTTATAAAAAGAGGGGAAGGGAACGTAAATGGCTGTATCAGCTGGTGGTGTCAGGCGCCATTTTGCTGGTTGTTTTCGGTTTGTTCAGGGTTGATATTCCTTTTACCGGTTATCTCAAAAGCGGGGTCAAGTATTTGCTGACATCCGACGCTGATATTCAGCCCGTTTTATCTAAAATCATTCAATTGGCTGCCAATATGGGGAACCTGGAATGGCCCATGGTCGATGAAACCTCCCAGCCGTCCAAGACGGCCATCACAGAATTACCCCCGGGATCTCTTCTGCTGCTGCCTGTGTCGGGCAATATAATCCGTACATACGGCTGGATTTTCGAGTCCGGCGAAAACGTGCAGAGGTTTCATGAAGGGATAGACATAGCTGTCCCGGCAGGTACGGAAGTCAAGGCTTCTGCGGACGGAACGGTTATCGATATGGGAGAAAGCGGCAGTTGGGGCAAATATATCCTTGTAAAAAACCTGACCGGTGAATTAATCCGTTACGCCAACCTGTCCGAAATTCTGGTACGGAACGGGCAGACCGTAAAAGCCGCGGAGATTATCGGTAAAGCCGGGATGACAACGGACAGCCGGCCGCACCTGCATTTTGAAGTGATTGTCAACGGAAGACCGGTAGACCCTATAGACAAACTTGGCCTTAATTTTATAAGTGCAAGCGGCAGTGGCGGGCCTGATGAAAGATGAGACTGCTGAATATTTTCGGCGTGGAGATGAGATTAAATATCTTTTTTATCCTGCTGATGGCAGTTTACTTGTATTTTGGCGTATTAAACCAGGCCCTGGTGATATTCTGCGCCGTATTTTTACATGAAATGGGCCACGTGGTCGTCGCGATAGGGTACGGTCTCCAGGTGCGGGAAGTGGAACTCCTGCCCTTTGGCGGAGTGGCCAGGATAGAAGACAACATCGAGCTGGACCCCCTGGTCGAGACCTGCGTGGCGCTGGCAGGGCCGGTTACCAACGGCTTTCTGGCTTTACTGGGATACAGCTTGGAGAGATTGGGGATGGGAAACCAGCAATGGCTCCCATTTTTTATTCAATGCAATCTGATGTTGGGGGCTTTTAACCTGCTGCCCGCCATTCCCCTGGACGGGGGCCGGATATTCCGGGCCGTGGCGGCGCTCCGCCTTGGTTTGAAGAGGGCTACCCGGAAAGCGGCGGCTGTTTCAAAGAAAATAAGCATTGTGATGACGGTCGCAGGAGTCTGGTCTGTTTTGACCAATGAAGGAAGAAACATTAACCTTCTGGTCATAGCTGTATTTCTGATTTATTCGGCGGTGAAAGAGAAAGGGTCGGCCATGTATCTTTTTATTAAATTTTTGACCAGGAAAAAAGAAGAACTGTTTCGCGAAGGGGTCCTCCTGGCCCGCCAGGTTGTAGCCATGGAATCGTCGCGCCTGAAGGATGTGGTTGAATATTTTGTGCCCAGGAAGTATCACCTGGTGATAGTTGTGGACAGAGACCACAGTGTCAGGGGAACACTGACGGAAGGAGAAATCATCAACGAAATGCTGGGCCGGGGACCGGAAACTCCGGTGGGGTTGTTGCTAACGGAGAAAAAATAAAGGAATTTACATGGCTTTGTAGAATTGAATAATACTTACCTTTGGGTATAATATCTATACAATAGTCAAGTTGCCATATCTGGGAGGAAACCGGCAAATGAGACAATTTATCGAAAACAGAATTTTGCCCAAAGTCGAGAAACCGGCGCGTTACCAGGGGAACGAACTGAACTCCGTACACAAAGACTGGAGCAGGATACCGATTCGGATCGCTTTTGCCTTCCCGGATGTTTATGAAGTAGGGATGTCTCATTTAGGTTTAAGAATTTTGTACCATATAGTCAACCGCAGGGAAGATACCCTGATGGAAAGGGTTTTCGCCCCCTGGGTGGATTTTGAAGACCAGTTGCGGCAAAACAGGATTCCGTTATTCTCACTGGAATCTTACACGCCGCTCACGGAATTTGATGTGATAGCCTTCACGCTCCAGTATGAAATGAGCTATACTAATATCTTGAATATGCTTGACCTGGCCGGAATCCCCCTCCGGTCGTCGGCAAGGGACCATAGATGGCCGCTGGTGCTGGCCGGCGGGCCGGCAGCTTATAACCCGGAACCGGTGGCCCCGTTTATTGATGCTTTTTTGATAGGCGAGGGGGAGGATGCTGTTCACGATATTATCGATGCGATTAAAAAGTGGAAACAGGCGCCGGCCAAAAATAAAGGTGATTTGCTCAGGGAACTTGTCAGGATACCCGGTATTTACGTCCCCGAATTCTATGATGTACGTTATCATACTGACGGGACCATCAGAGAGGTGGTCCCGAACGTTTCTTTTGCTCCGGCCAGAGTGGTGAAAAGAGTGGTGAAGGATATTGACAGGGCGGATTTTCCGACCAGTCCGATTGTCCCTTTCACCGAAATTATCCATGACCGCGTTATGCTGGAAGTTTTAAGGGGATGCAGCAGGGGATGCCGTTTTTGCCAGGCCGGAATGATTTACCGTCCGGTAAGGGAGAAGAGGCCCGAGACCATTATGGAACAGGCGTCAGAGCTGATAAAAAACACGGGTTATGACGAAATATCCCTCACTTCCCTCAGCACCAGTGACTACACCTGTGTGGAAGGGGTCCTGGAGTCGTTGATGGACAGGTACGGCCCCCGCGGGGTGGGGATTTCCCTGCCTTCACTGAGAGCAGACTCTTTTTCCGTGGAACTGGCCAAACAGGTCCAGCGGGTCAGAAAAACAACCCTGACATTTGCTCCGGAGGCCGGTACTCAGCGGTTGCGGGACGTTATCAACAAAGGTGTGACCGAAGAAAACCTCATGAAAGCAACCGAAGGGGCGTTTAAGGCCGGCTGGACAGCCGTGAAGCTGTATTTTATGATCGGACTGCCGACAGAAACTTTTGCAGATCTGGACGGGATCGCCGACCTGGCTCACAAGGTTGTAAACCTGGGCCGGGACATTCTGGGCGAGCGGGCGGGACGGCTTAAAGTTACCGTCAGCGCGTCGTCTTTCGTGCCCAAGGCCCACACGCCTTTCCAGTGGGCGCCGCAGGACAGTATAGAGGTCTTAAAAGAAAAGCAGCAGTATCTGGCCCGGAGGCTGAAGCACCGTCGGATAGTATTCAACTGGCACGATGCCCGCCTCAGTTTCATTGAGGCTGTTTTTGCGCGCGGCGGCCGCGGGGTGAGTGAGTCCCTTGAAAAAGCGTGGCAGCTGGGCTGTAAGTTTGACAGCTGGACCGACCATTTTAAATTTGATAAATGGATGGAGGCTTTTGCCGGTGCCGGCCTGGACCCCGCATTTTATGCCAACAGGCCTTTCGGCCTTGATGAAGTTTTACCATGGGACCATATCGATGCGGGGGTCAGCAAGGAATTCCTGGTTTCGGAATACGAGAGGGCTTTTCATGAGCAAACAACGCCGGACTGTAGGCATGAACCATGCACTGTGTGCGGCGTGTGCCAAAACCTTCCTGCCGCGATGGATTTAAAGGGGGGTCTAAGCAATGCCCCGCATTAGAATAGAATTTTCCAAGGGAGAACAGGTAAGATTCCTGTCCCATCTGGACATGTTGAAGGCTTTTGAAAGGGCAGTCCGCCGGGCGGAAATTCCTATTGCCTTTTCGGAGGGTTTCAATCCCCACCCCAGGCTGAGTTTTGCCTCTGCCCTTGCCGTAGGGGTGACAAGTGAAAGAGAGTACGCGGATCTTGAACTGAAAGACGATGTGGATTTGCGGGACATCATCGGCAGGTTGGCCGCAGCCATGCCGCCGGGGATTGAGATCAAAGCCGGCAGGTTTATCCCCGATAATGCCCCTGCCTTGATGGCCGAAGTTAACCGTGCCGCATACAAAGTTCTCGCACCCGTAAACGACACGTTACAACGAGAGGAGCTGGACAGTCAAATCGAAGATTTTATGAGCCTCCCGGAAGTAGTAATTACCAAGTGGACCAGGAAAGGGCCCCGCCAGAAAAATATCCGTCCGGGAATTGTGAGTTTTGAGGGATATTTAAGTGATGGAGAGGTGGAATTTTCGCTTATCACGGTTACCGGCAGTGAAGGAAATATCCGCCCCGAGGAAGCAGTTTCCGCCTTTACCAAACATTCCGGGCTGCCTATTGACAGTGATTCGCTGTATATCAGGCGTATGGCGCTGTATATTGAAAAAGGGGGTAAACTGGTTAGCCCCATGGATATAAACTAGGTACTGACCACTAATCGCCAATGACAGACAGGAGGTGACTTGCATGTTGAAGGAAATACTAGTCAATGTCAGGGAAGAGGAAACCAGGGTAGCGGTGCTGGAGGACAAGGCAGTTGTGGAAATTTACATTGAACGGTCTTTAAGCCAGAGACTGGTTGGCAATATATATAAGGGAAAAGTTGAAAATGTTTTACCCGGGATGCAGGCGGCTTTTGTTGACATAGGATTGGAGAAGAACGCCTTTCTCTTTGTGGAAGACGCCTTGCCCCCGAGATCGGCGGGGGACGGGGATGAAGGGCCAGAACTGAACCTGAATATCACCGATGTCCTCAAGGAAGGCCAGGAAGTGCTGGTCCAGATCGTGAAAGAGCCTATCGGTAGTAAAGGCGCCCGGGTAACAACCCATATAACCCTCCCCGGCCGTTACCTGGTGCTTATGCCTACCGTTGACTATATCGGTATATCAAGAAGGATTGAAGATGAAAAAGAACGGGAGCGGTTGAGAGAAGTTGCCGAAAAGGTTAAACAGCCCAATATGGGCCTGATTGTCAGAACTGTTGCCGAAGGAGTGACAGAGGAGGAATTCCAGCAGGACATTTCGTTACTCACCAAGCTCTGGAAAAAGATTCAGAACAGGTCGTTCCACGGCCCGGTGCCCAACCTGATTCATAAAGACCTGGAGCTGGTCCAGAGAATACTCAGGGACCTTTTTACCGAGGACATCGACAACCTCATAATTGATTCCCGGTATGAATTTGAAAAAGTGTTGGAACTCATGGAGCTGACCTCGCCGGACCTGAAAAGCAGGGTGAGCCTGTATGAACAGGACAACCTTTTCGAAAAATACGGCGTGGAGGAGGAAATCGAGAAGATTTTAAAGCCTCGGGTGTGGCTTAAGTGCGGGGGTTATATTGTCATTGACCAGACGGAAGCCCTCACGGCCATCGATGTGAATACCGGGAAGTACGTTGGCAGTGTCAACCTGGCTGATACAGTGCTGAAAACCAACCTGGAAGCCGCCGTGGAAATTGCCAGGCAACTAAGGCTGAGAAATATTGGCGGAATAATAATTATTGATTTCATTGATATGCCCAATCCGGCGCATCAAAA
>DYZU01000042.1 GCA_022735835.1 Thermincola sp.
ATAAAAAGTCAGGGTATAAAGTTTATTTCCAGGCTGCCGGAAACCTTCGGTATAGCCAGGGAAATAAAAGAATGGGCCTGGCAGACCAATAACTGGGTAAACTTAGGTTCTGTCAGCAAGAAGAAAAATGCTGCTCAATACCGGGCTCAGTGTACTATCCGGGAATTGCATGGTTGCAAATACCGCTTTATTGCTATTAAGTCTACCAGGCTGGATGCCCGGAAGGAAAAAACCATCACCAAACAAATTGAAAATGAGCGTCAGAACCTGGGAAAAGTATGCCATAACTTAAGCAAACGGGTTTTTTACTGCCTGGCGGATGCTGAGAAGGAATGGCAGCTTTTTAGCTATCAACACAGTAAAGCCTTATATGTTTTAACCGGTAAAATAAAAGAAGAAGTAACCGCCAAGAGAAAAAAAGGCAGGCACTCTTCAAAAACCGAGCCGGGAACGCATTGATGATTTAAGGCTAAAAGCCGGCACCTTTATTTTGATGACCAATAATGAGTTATTTCTTGCACGACAGTGAATACTATATATTGAATCTGATAATTGGAGATGGTATAATATGGACAAGGATAAGAATAGAGGTGGCAAGGAGGAAGATATTATGCCAGCTACCGCTAAACAAAAGCCACTTAACCTCAAAGCTGCTTTAAACAAAATAAGTTTCAAAACTCCGGTACTTAGTGGACCAAAAGGCCTGATTAGGCTTAATCCCAAAGACACAAGTCACAAAGACTGGTATGAAGACGACGGTAAATAAGTAAGTTTTATGGCTAACATTGGTGATATATATTCAGTTAAAATTTTCTATGATGATAACCCTAGCCAACATAAAACCAGACCAGTTTTAGTGGTTAATGTTGAGGAAGAATTAGGTCTATATACTATTGCGGAAATAACTCGAACAGGTCCCAAGAATCCTCCCACTTACTTTGACCAATTCAAAGAACCAATCTTTGATTGGAGAAGAGCTGGACTCAATAGCTCTTCTTTCGTTAAAACTCATAAAATTCATAGAGTACCAGAGGATAAGCTATTAAAATTTTGTGGTGAATTAGAAGGCAATGAGCTTGTTAGAATTCTCAATAGAATAGTCGAAGTAAATACATAGAATCCATGACCTCAATTAATTTTGAGGTCTTTTCGATTTTTTACCCAAATTGGGAAAACATTTCGCCGTCACGGTAGAAGCGCCGGTTGCCCGGCCCCCCCGCACAGTTCCCGGCGTGCAGTTTTCCCGCACCGGGTTCTTCAGAAATATTCGCTTCCCGTAATCAGACAAAACTATAGTCGAATTCAACTGGTAGTTTCGGCTTTCGGTTATCCTTGGCCGTTCTATGCGGTAGCGTGCCAGAACCTCCCGGAACTGTAGCGTCAAAGGTAACATCTCTTACCCAGTGTAGTGAATTCTCAATACTCCAGTGACCCCTGGCCAGTTCCAGCAATTCTTTCGAATCTGCTTTTTCCGCCGGTAAGCTGGTGATTAGATACCTTGTATCTTCCCGCCGGTTTTCGCCTTTTAAGTCTGTGCTTACATAGTGAAGTCGCACCACCTGTTCCACGTATGGAAAACGAATATAATCGTTGATTACTATGCTAGTTTGAAGTGTGCGAGTCATGATTCTTACAGCATCAAGCTTGCTTATAACTTTGACGAAACCCTGGGTGTTAAATATATATATATATATATATGTTAAATATATATATATATATATGAGTCAGTCTAAAAACTATAGATTTTTTTGCTAAATCGGCGGCCGGAAAAG
>DYZU01000043.1 GCA_022735835.1 Thermincola sp.
AGCATCCGCACCGGTTTCTATGGCGGCATTTATGAATTCCTCCTGAGATACCAGGACCCCCAGGTTGACTACCTTAAATCCTGCCTGTTCCATGGCATAAGCGAGAATCCGGTTTCCTACGGCATGGACATCTGCCCCGATTACACCCAGGACAAGAGTCGGCGGCCGGTCCATTCAATCATCTCCTTGAAGGATTATCTGGGTTTTCCCGGATTAATTCCTCACTTATTACTGTTCCCCGTTCATCTCAGGTAATACCTAGTTTTCTTTAATTTCCAGCAGAGCGGTTTTGACAATATTTACCGAACCTGCATCCGGAAGGTACCTGAATTCAATCTCCTGCTTATTTTCACTGTTGAGGCTGGTAACCTCCTTATGACGGTTGGGAGAAACAATTATGGCATCGACCCGGTCAATGAATTCCTGCAACAGGGCAGGGTCCTTGGTGGTAGTGCTGCTAATTTCAAGATGGTCAATGCCGGCTCTCTTTAAAGACCCTTTAATCTTGTTGACAAAGGTGTCTGACAGGCATACGATTCCGAGCCTGGTTCCGTGAGGCAGGCGGGCAATTTTGACGATGGTCTCCAGCTGTGGGTCCAGAGCAATGCCGATAACCTCAATCCCTTTGACCTGCAGGAGCTGTTTCACCTCCTGCAGGTGAAAGAAAGTCGTCAAAACCAGGTCTGTCCTGGCAATAAGCTGGTTAATTTCGTCGGGGTTGCTCCGGAAATCGTCAAGCAGCACAGGGACAATGGAAACCCCGGGGTCGAGGTGAAGGTCCTTGCAGAAATGGTCAAGCTGCTCCCTGTTACACTCGACAAAAGCCACCCTTACCTTGCGCAGCATCTCTTTTTTGGCCGCCACCCGCTGGTTGGTAATGACCAGGAATTCATCGATATTAAAACCTAATTCCGCCGCCTCTTCAATGGCTATATCAATTATTTTCAACAGGCGTTCTTTTCTGGATTCCCTTCTGACAACAGCATCGCTGTCGGTGACAAAAGTTCCCCTGCCCTGGGTGGAGACCAGTATTCCCTCCGCCTCCAGTTCTTTATACGCCGAACTGACCGTGTTGCGGCTGATATTTAACTTTTCGGCCAGTTCCCGTTCCGTCGGCACCCGCCTGCCGGCTTCCCAGACACCGCTCTGAATGAGTCTTTTGATTTCATTGGAAAGCTGCAGGTACATGGGAATTCCTTTTTTTCTGTCCAAATCAAAAGACATCAACCATCACCGCCAAAACTTTTAACTATAGTATATAATTACCACGGTCTTATGTCACTATTAATGCCTGCCCTAAGGCGAAAAAGAGGCCGGATGTTCGCCAAAAAGCCGCAGCAAACAACCGGCCCCGCTGATTCATCCGGAGCAGATTCTTAATTAGCGCCGGCAAAATACGCCATTAACCCGTCGGCTATGCCCTGAGCCACCTTGTCGCGGAACTGGCTGTCTTTTAACAGCGCTTCATCTTCTCTATTGGAAAGAAACGCCGATTCGACCAGTATTGAAGGCATTTGGGTGTTGCGCAGAACAAAAAAATTGTCCTGCCTGATACCTAAATCCGAGGTTCCGGCGAGTTTAACCAACTCTCCCTGAACTGTTTTCGCCAGCCTGTTTCTCTGCTCCAGCTGGGCAGACAATGCCGGGTCAGAAGAAGGGGCGTAATAATAAGTAGTAGTTCCTCTCATCGATGATTTATCCGAAGAATTGGCATGAATACTCACAAAAACGTCAGCGTACGCATTATTGGCCACAGTCGCCCGCGTGGAGAGGCTCACAAAACTGTCATCCTCCCTGGTGAGTATGACTGTGGCTCCCTGCTCCGCCAGCTTGTCCCTTAGCCTTAAAGCCGTATCCAGGTTAAATTCCTTTTCCTCCAGGCCGGTTACCCCGATTGCGCCGGGGTCGTAACCGCCGTGACCCGCATCAACAACAATGACTTTACCTTTTATTGACGGCTCGGATAAAGTTATGGTCAGCGTTTTCCCGTTATCTCCGGATAAAGGTACCCGGCTAACAGGTTTATTCAGATCCAGGACTACCCTGACCACCATCGGCGTCAGGCTAAACTGCGCAACCCGCACCGTTTTGACAAATATACCGTTGGGAGTAAAATCCTTCAGCCCGTTGACATCGGAATTGTCAATGTCAATTACCAGCCGCGAGGGGTTGCTCAACAAAAACATTTTGTAAGTTATTGTCCCTTCACTCTTGATAACCAGCAGTTCTTCCCCGTTGTCCCCGGTCTTAAAGTCAATACCGGATATTTTTTGCGGAGACTGGGGATTTTCACTTCCATTTTCGGGTTCGGGAGTAGTACCCGGGTTTTCCGGCTCAGTGGGGGGGATAATTGGCGGGTCGGAATCACCTCTTGACGGGGTACTGACCGTATACACCTCGGTGAGCCAACCGGCAATCCAGCCCTGCCTGTTATCCGGAAGGTTCACCATGTACCATTCACCGTTCTTTTTAACAACGATTAATTTATCGCCGGCTCTTACCTTGGCTATAATACTGTAACCGGTAGCGGGACCCGACCGGATATTGACAACACTTTCCTTCACAATCAAGTACATGCCGGGAGTGTCAACCGGCTGAGAATTGTTGTTTTCATCACGCGTTTGGGTTGTTTTGACACTAACCAGCCATCCCGCCAGCCATCCGTTTTTACCGTTACCAAGGTCGATGCTGAACCAGCCTCCGGATTGTTTGATAACCGGATACTGTTCCCCCCCGTTAACCCTGGCAACTTGGCCATAGCTTATCCCCGGCCCGCTTCGCACATTGATGTAACCGCTTTTGACTACAACCGCTGCCGTCTGTCCAGCCGCTTCGGCATTTTCCAAATATAAAAGGAGGCCCGCCCCAAGGAAAAACAAAACAGCCGCAATACTTGCCAAGATTGCCGTTCCTGTCTTTCTACCCGACAACCATGTCACCCGCCTTCCTAAAAACAGGGCATTGTTCTGTTACTAGATTTTAGAAATGCCACTTGTCTCTTGGGTTCGACATTAGTTGTCGAAATTCCTTCCTTGGCCTCGAAAAAATCCAAATAAATGGAAACGGAGGCTGTCCCAAAGTCAATTTTATGCTTTTGATAAACACCGGGGAAGGGCCGGGTATATTCCTTCAGAGCGGCAACAACTCAGCCAGC
>DYZU01000044.1 GCA_022735835.1 Thermincola sp.
GTCGATGGTATTGCCGTCCCCTTTGACGGCCGTGGCGCTCAGTCCGGCAGGCAGGCCGGATATAAGCAAATCACTTTCCGTTACTTCCGCCTTTACAGTACCTGAAGTTATTTCGAGAGACCATTTGTTGTCGGCCGACACTTCGGTGTTTCCCGCCGACATGGTAACGACAGAGTCAGACGCCATACCGGTTACATTGAAGTGGGGTTCAAATATTGTGAAGTGCGGTACATCAAAAGAAAGCAGTTTTAAATCAGGGTCATACTGAACGTTATCGACATATCCCTCGTCCAGCCCGTTTTCCGACACCAGGGTGAAATCATCATCGTAAACTCCAATTGCCGGAATAGCAGTCAAAGTCATGTCCTCCAAGTAAACAGTCGCGCTCACAGAACTGAAATAAGCGAGAGAGCTGTTCAGACCTGCGCACCCCTTATAATCCAGGTATAGATTGTCGTCTAACAGGCTAACTTCAGCCAAGTTGCCGATAATATCTACCGCCTGGCGGAACACGATTTTCCCGACCCCTTCCCTGTGCAAGGTGAAGTTCTCCAAACTGCGCAGGTTCATGCCAGGCTGGGAAAAATCCGTGGTTTGGGAGCCAGGCAGGAGCAAATCAGGTGGCGTAAAAATGTTTACAAAGGCAGTTCTTTTGTCTGCGTCCATGAGAATAAAAGGCTCCTCTATAGGGAAATCTCCGTTGTATAGCTCTATAGCAAGGGGCAGCATGTTGTTATTTATGTCATTTGCAATCTCGGCGCTGAACGAATATGTATCTCCTTCTGATCCGGTTGAAGGCACATAGTTTCCACTAACAGCGTCAAAAACACTAAAAACCCCAGACTCATTAATTGCTCCGAAAACAGCCTTCACATCTGGCAGGTCTGGGGCAAGCCCTTTCACATCGAAAGAAATCGTATCACTGCCGGGCTCGCGATGAAAGTATACATTGTCCGGGTCCGAATCTGTATAGACAACGCCCGGAAGTATGGAAAGAATTACAGAAGTGGAATCTGCCGGTTTACCGGTCCAGTCTGTAAACCAGCCGGAATTAAACTCCAGGAAGGTTGATTCGTCCCTCAACCCATCATCCAAATCGGGTATGTTTGCAAGTAGGTTGTTTTTCCCCTGTTCGGTGAGAGTAATAATAATAGTGCTGTTATCACGGATTTCAAAATCCGCGTCCCCTTCTCCCAGGTCATATCTACCAAAACCTTGGCTATCGTTATCCAAGACGGTTAGCTTGGTAAAATCGAAAATATCTGTTTCTTCATCCGCGAATTCCGTACCTTTTATAACAAAAACTCCGTTAGATTTATAGAAGTAAGCGCGAGTCACTGTTTTGCCAAAAGGTGGGTCATTAAATACGGTTACCGGTATAAGGTCAGGATAAGCCCCCAAATTCTCGAGCCAGCCCTCCTCTAAAGTCAAGGTTACATTGTGGCCCTCGTCAATACCCTTTAGGTTATTTAAGTCTGCCAGACTGAGCGTCACCCTTATGACTTCCGAATTAATAATTTCCGCCACCGCATCAGTTGTAAGATACGTATTAATCGATGGTTCAACACTAGAGTCAATAATTCTTATTTTTGCAACATCAACAGTACCGTTTTCTGGAAAATAGACTCCAGTAATTACCAGTTCCTTTGAGTCGCAATACAGTGTTGCTGTGTCTATAACCGGATCCGCGGCGAAAGCCGGCCCCGTCCCGCTGAAATGGGTCAATAGCAGGGCAAGTACCAGAATATAACTGACCTTTCTTAAATTGCCCGCTTTGAAGACAGTCATCACGACCCCTCCTTTACAGTTCACAGATAACAAAAAACCACCTA
>DYZU01000045.1 GCA_022735835.1 Thermincola sp.
CCCGGCGCTTGGACATAAGGATGAGGTTAGTTGGGCAGATGAAAACACTGAAAACACCGGAGCAAATGGTCATTCCTGCGGCGGCAATACGATAAACCAAACATTGAAGGAGAAATTACCCAAAAAATCTTGACAGCATCAAAATAAACCGCTTTGGGTGTTGGAATTGACTGCTTATGGTATAATAATATTACGGTTTATTTGTTGAGCCGTGGTATAAGGTTGCCAAGAAAAGGAGCGAAAAAACATTGCCTAAAATCACACAGATAAGGGACGAGCTTGCCGACATTGTTCTCGAGAGAAACGAACTGATTGACGGGTTGTTTTTGGGGATGCTGACCGGACAGCATGTCTTGTTTATCGGGCCGCCGGGTACGGCCAAGAGCATGCTGGTGAACGAGTTCGGCAACAGGTTGACAGGAGGCCGTTATTTTTCATACCTGATGACCAAGTTTACCAAACCGGACGAAATTATAGGTTCCGTTTCTCTTAAAGGCTTGGAAAAAGATGAATACAAGCGGGTCTTAACCGGCAAAATTGCCGACGCTCATTTCGTTTTTCTGGACGAAATCTTTAATTCCAACAGCAGCTGTGCCAATACCATCCTGACTATCCTTAATGAAAGGCAGTATCACAACGGACCCGAGATAGTAAAGGTGCCGCTGATTATGATGGTCGGGGCCACCAATGAGATTCCGGTGGAAGCAAGTGAAGAACTGCAGGCTTTTTATGACAGGTTTTTGTTCCGCTACGAAGTCGAGTACATAAAAGATGTGGGCAATCTCCGGCGGCTTTTCGGACATGCCTCCCCGGTCGGCCCGCGTACCTGCTATACCCTTAAGGAACTTTCCCGGTGGCAGGCCGAGGTGCAACGGGTAGAAGTTCCTGAAGACATTGTCAACAAGGTGATCAATATAGTTATTAAACTGAGGAAGGCCGGAGTAAACATTTCCGACCGCCGTTTCAAAGAAAGCAGGAGGGTTCTGCAGGCTCATGCTTATCTCAGGGGCAGAAAAAGAGTCGGTGTGGAGGACCTGAACGCACTGCGTGACATTTTCTGGATTCAGCCGGCGGATAAAAAGGTGTTTGAGGAAATATTATATACCGTAAAACTCACGGTTGAAGTTCAGGCCGCCGAGCTGTTGAAGGAGGCCCAGCAGATCAGGGCCAAATTCGAGTCCCTTGACGACAGGGCCAGAAAGCAGGCTATGGGCGGGGAAATGAATGCCAGGTTGGTTGAGATTGAAGACCGCCTTCGCGAACTTAAAGACCTGTCAGACATTCCGAGTTCGGTGCTGACGGATGCGGCGAAAAGGGTCGAAGAGATTCATGCGGCGATTATTAAAGACTGCCTCGGGCTGGAAGCAAAAATGATTTAGGTGTGATTTGATGGCCGGAAAAAGGCATGTGATCGAAGTCAGCTTCACCGGTGAATTTGACCGGCTGATACAGAATTCCGCTGAATTTAGAAAACTGAAGGACGAAGGGGAAAAGACGCTCAGCGTGTTTCCTTTTCTGCTCCAGGACATTTTCTATGCTCTTTTCCAGGAGTTACCCAGGCTTCTCCCGCTTAACCAGGTGTCAACCGGTGCCAGGCTTAACCGGCTTATTCTTGACCAACTGATGAAGGGCCGGGAATTCAAAAGGGCCAGGGCGTTTACAAGGCAGGACCCGGCCGGAGCGGGGATGGCGGCCATGTATTTTGCCGGGCTGGCCCTTTACGTTTTGAATCGTGAAATTGTCGATGTAGCCAACGAAATCTTTTGTTCGGAAGAAGAACTTGAAGACGCTTTACTGCAGGTGAAAGTAGCCGAAAAAATCGCTGTGGTGGCCGCCGGTGAAGCCAGGGAGGATATTGCCCGGGTATACCGGGCCGCGGGGGAACAGTGGGACCTGATCGCCCGGGAAAAAAGGAAACATATAAGGAGCCTGGCTGCCCGGCTGAATATGTTGTGGAATACCTCCGGGCACAAAAACCTTGCCGGTTCCGGGAGTGCAGGAAAGGGTGAACGGGAAGGCAGATTCCAGTCAGGAGCCGAGGGTGTGGGTGACAATAAAGGCGTTTGGACCAGGGGGGACCTGGGCTCACATTTAAAGCTGGTAGAAACTTACCTTAATTCACCGAAACTGAAGAGGCTGGCCCAGAGAGTGGGAAGGCTGAGGGAAGTCAGGGAACGGGGGCCCGGCCCTGCATTTATTGAGGATACGACGGAAGTAACGGGTATTGATTACGGTGATGACCTGGCTATGGTTGTACCTGAAGAATGGCTTGATTATTTTCACCCCAGGAAAAGGTCCGGATTTAAGAAGAGGTATGCCGATGAGGCCCTGTGCTTATATGACATGAAGGGAAAACGCCGGAAAGGGAGAGGGAGCCTGATAATCTGTATAGATAATTCCGGCTCTATGCAGGGACCCAAAGAAGAAACGGCCAAGGCCATTGCCATTGCTTTAATGGAAATTGCCGGCACCCAGAAAAGGGACTTTGTAGTCATAATGTTTGGCGGCCCTGAAGATGAGATGAAGGTGTTTGAGGTTCCGCGGGGGAGCTGCACTTTCGAGCAACTGGTGGAAATAGGCGAGCATTTCCTCTGTTCGGCCGGAACCAGTTTTGAAAAACCCCTCCGGGAAGCGATCCGGTACCTGGAGAAAGATAAATACCCGGGAGGCGATGTCGTTTTTATCACCGATGGGGTATGCAGTGTCAGCCCCGAATTTCTGGAGACGTACCGGCAGCAGAAAAAGTCAAAAAATTTTCGAACCATTACAGTTATGGTAAATTACGGTGATATTTCAACGGCTCCCGTTGAGGCTTTTTCGGATGAAGTTCTGATAAGCAAAGACTTGAAGGGGATTGATATAGCCGGCCAACTTTTTGCCGGAATACGGAGAAGGTGATTTCCAGTGCCTGTAGACTATCATATTCATACCAGGATGTGCGGCCATGCCGTGGGGGAGATGGAAGAATATGTGGAAGCGGCAATCAAAAAAGGCCTGCGGGAAATAGGTTTTGCCGACCACATACCCATGTATTTCTTCCCCCTTGAAAAGAGAGACCCGTCTATTGCCATGAGGGAAGAAGAATTGTCATATTACATGGAAAGAGTAAGAGAGATACAGAAAAAATATTACCCTTACCCGATTAAATTCGGCATCGAAGCCGACTACACCCCCGGGATGGAAGGTGAGCTGGTTGCAATCCTCGAGAAATACGATTTTGATTATGTTTTGGGTTCAATTCATTACCTCGAGGGGTGGGGGTTTGACAATTCCAGGTACAAAGACGGGTATGACAGGTGGGATTTGTACGAGTTATATGAATTGTACTTTACAACCCTCGGCCGGGCGGCCAAAAGCGGCCTTTTTGACATTCTTGCCCATCCTGACCTGATTAAAAAGTTTGGTTTTAAACCGGCCAAAGATATTATCCCGCTCTACGAAAAAACGGTGAAGATAATTGCCGGGTCCGGCGTTTGTGTGGAAATTAACACGGCCGGTTTAAGAGTGCCGGCCGGTGAAATATACCCCAGCCCCGGGTTTCTCGAAATATGTCGCGGTTACGGGGTTCCGGTAAGCCTGGGGTCAGATGCCCATAAACCCGACCAGGTGGGCTGCAATTTCACTGAAGCAATCAACCTTTTAAAGGCGGTCGGTTACAGGGAAGTGGCAACATTTACCGGGAAAAAGAAAAAATTCTTGGGAATATAACTACTTTAGTAGTGCAAAATTTTTCAAAATATGTTATACTAATAATTGTATTTTATTGAGAAAATTTAGGTTTTGCCGCGGTTTGAAAGGAAGGATTATTTGTGGATCTGGTTTCTCATGGTTTAATGGGTACCATGATGGCGGGACTGGGCCTGAAGAAAAAGTTCGGATTTCTCAGTATGATAACCATGGTAATTGCCAACATTGCTCCCGACCTTGATGTGATAACCGGGCTCAGAGGTCCCAAGACCTTTTACAAGTACCACCGGGAGGTTACCCATTCCCTGCTGGGCGCATTTATTTTGTGGATATTAATTAGTGCAGGAGTATACCTCTTTACTCCCCTTGACAATTTGTTTGTAGTAGCCGCCATGGTCGGGGCGGGTTTGGCCGCCCATCTCTTGATGGATTCCCTGACCCCCTGGGGGTTGCCCTTGTTTTACCCCTTTAGCAGTAAGAAGTTCGGGCTGGACCTGATCTGGTTCTTTGACCCGGTCATGATCTCATCCATGGTTGGCGGGGTTTATTTAGCTTACCATCACCCCCGCCATGAAATACTGTTTTATGTCGGTTCTTTTGCTGTTATCCTGGCATATCTGATGCTGCGGGTCACCCAGAAGCGTAAGGCGTGCCGGCTGGCCGAGGCCGAACTGACCCCCAGGTACAGAGGGGCAGAAGTATATGTCCTGCCTTCAGCCATCAGCCCTTTTTTGTGGGACGTAATATTCACGGCCAGAAGCCAGTACCTGTATGTCAGTGTTGATACCCGGAAAGGCGAGGTTCTGGCCTCGCGGGAATTTACCTCTTCCCCTTACCACCGGTGTATCAAGACCTCGTGCCAGTCCGACCTGGTGGATGTGTTCCTGAAAAGAGCCCGTTTTCCGTTCTACAATGTAATCAGGGAAGACGGTTGTTATAGGGTGGAGTGGTCTGATGTCCAGCTGCTTAACTTGGGCGGGGTACACGGGGTGACAGTCAGCATTGACGAAAACGGCCAGATCACCGGCCAGAAACTGCAGGTGAAAAAGCCGGTGCGGCGCAAGAAGCGGAAAATTGAAGATTTCCTCCAGGAGGAGGCTTCTTAAGGCAGGAGTATATCCTGCCTTCAATCTGTTGACAAAGTCTGTGTTTGAGCAAAAATAAACGGGCTGTCCCATAATAAGCTATCTTCTCAGTTCGGTCA
>DYZU01000046.1 GCA_022735835.1 Thermincola sp.
AAACGGAACTAGAGAACAAAACGCTACCGGCAGTACGGGAACAGCAGGTATGGGAATACCTATCCCCATGATGTTTCCAACGCCTCCCTTGGCTGTTCCCGTGCCGCCTGTGATGATGCCGCCTGTGATGATGCCGCCGGGTATGATGCCTGTTCCGCCAATGCCAATGATGATACCTGTAATGATACCTGTACAGCGGCAGGGGCAGACAACAACGCCGGGAGGAAGCCGCGGCAACAACTACCATAGCGAAAATGACAGGTCAGGTACCAATACCTTTACCGAATCCCTGTCACCGGTGTATATTCCCGGAAGCAGCCCGAATTTTTGAAAGGGCTGCTAGTTTTTCTTTATTGAAGCCTTTAAAGAATTTATCAGCAGGTCCATGGCCATGCCAATCGATGTTCCTATTGTTTCTCCGTACTCTTTGCCCATTTTGCGCCATGTTTGCTCCCGTATATCTGCAGGTATGCCCATACCCGACGCGGTGGCGCCGTTGATGGGAGCCGATTGTCTTAAGGGGTTGACAATAATTTGTTCGTAAACATCAAGGCCGTACTGGGCCGCCAGTCCGATGACTTTTCCCAAAAAGCTGCCGGTTGAAGCGCCCATCTGTTCCCATAAAATTACCAAATCGAAGTCTTGTGACGGGGATTGTTCCTGCACGGTAAAACCTCCTTTTTGTTTATTGTTCGCCAAATTTGATTTAATATACAAAAAGAAGAAGGAATATGGCGTATTCAGGTAGAAAATGTAAAAATCAAGTTTTTAGAGTATTTTATTTATCCGTTTATATTAAAACGATGGGTGACAGTATGGGCGCATATGTAGAGTTTGGGGTCGGTTGCCACGCCGGCGCTGATTCCCATGAAGCGGGGAAAAAGGCGGCAGAAATGGCTTATAAATCCATAAAAAAATATGAGCCTAAGCTAATTTTAGTGTTTTCTTCGGTGAAGTATGACCTCAAAGAAGTGCTGAGAGGAGTCCGGGAAATTACAGGCAATGCTCTCCTGATAGGTGGGACGACGGCCGGAGAGTTTTGCCACGGCTTTCAGGACGAAAGTGTCACTGTTTCTATCATCGCTTCTCCTTATTTGTCTGTTCGTTTGGGGATCGGGCGCCACGTGGGACGGGATTATCAGCGGGCTGTCCAGGAAGCTATAGAGAGTTCCGGGACAGGAGAATATTTTGGTCAACTTCAACCCCATATCGATAGACCCCAACTGGATTTAGACTACGCCAAAAAAACTTTTGCCCTGGTTTTTCTGCCCGGTTCTCACACTAATAATTATAATTATGATGTCATAGATTTACTCAGAAAAAGGTCGCTCAATGCTTTTCCTTTAGTAGGCGCGTGCACCGGTGACGGATTGAGATGGCAGGAAACATTCCAGTTTTATAATGACGAGGTAACTGCTGACAGCTTAGTGCTGGCGGTTTTCGAGACTCACCTGAAGTTTGGGGTCGCTACTTCCCTGAACTTCACGCCTTCTGACCTGCAGGCTTCTATTACCAAAGTGGACGGATATGAAATCAAGGAATTTTATTACGAGCCTGCCGCAGAGTTTTATGCCAAGCTGCTCGACATAGACATTGAGGAACTGAGGAAGGAACCTGCCAGTTACTTTGCTTTAAACCCACTGGGAATCAGTGATGAGTTCGGCAATTACTCTATAATGATGGGTGTTGAGGTGACCGCGGAGAACGGGATAAAATGCCTGCGGAAACCATATCCCAATGCTACTGTGACAGTAATGCGGGTTGACCGGGAGAAAATCGGGCAGTCCTTGGAAGAAGTGGCGGCAAAAGCAATTTTCCGGGGAAGGATTAGCAAGCCTTTGGCCTGTATCGTTTTTTCTTCTGTTTACAGGCTGAAGTTTTTGGGACTGGAAGAAATGAAAAGGGTTGCCCGCGAAGTAAGGTCACACCTGCGCCGCAACCACTTTGATATGGAATACACGGGTTTTATCTCGTACGGGGAAACCGGGGTAACCGATGAAGGGGTTTCCGTGTATCTGGACTGTGCTGTTTCATGCCTTGTATTTGCTGATGAATTAAATGACGCTTCTATTGTAGCTTTCAGAAACAAAATCCTTTATGAAGAACTCTCATCAAGCGCCATCAGAAATCAGGTTCTTTATGAAGAACTGTCGGCCGTACATGAAATGGGCAACCTTCTCAATTCTTCCCTGGACTTGAAATTTGTCATTAACAAAGCGGTAGAAATTGTCGGGAAATTCTTTCAGGCCGACGGATGCGGGTTGTTTATCTATGAACAGCAAAGCGACAGCTTTAAAATTGCCGGGGTCTACGACGAAAAAAAGATACCGAAAAACATAGACTGGAAAAAGACCTTTCCCTACTACGCGCTTGTCGAAGAGAAATCTCTTATTGTCAATAATACGGCCGGTAATAAATATATCTCGCCTGAACTTAACAAAATAACCAAGGCCAAATCTGTTATTGCCGCGCCGATAATTGTGGGAGGAGAAAAAGTGGGGGTAATTTCGGCCTACAGCCGTCAAAACCACTTTTTTAATAACAGTGACCTGGAATTTCTGCAGACTCTTTCCACTCAGATTGGGACCGCCATAGTCAATGCCAGGCTGTTCGAACAGACCAAGCTCTTGGCCTGTACCGACGGGTTGACCGGGCTGTATGACCACAACTATTTCTTGAAAGCCCTGGCCCGGCTGATAAAAACGGCCCAGTTAAAACAGCAACCCCTTTCCCTTGTTATGGTGGACCTTGATGACTTTAAGTACTGTAATGACAAATACGGGCATACGGTCGGAGACGCGATCCTCAAGGAGACCGCGGAAATACTCAAAAATAACGTAAGAAATGATGACATTATTGCCAGGTATGGCGGTGATGAATTTGTTATCATCCTGGTCAACGCTGGTAAAGAAAGGGCATTTCAGATTGCCGAGCGCATTCGCCGGAAGATTGCCCAGGCTTCCTTCGAAGACCCCGAAAGCGAAAGCGCTTTTGGGATAACAGCTTCTATCGGGATAGCTACTTTCCCCCAGGACGCTTCAACGGCCAAGCTCCTGATAGACAAGGCCGATAAAGCCATGTACAGGGTCAAAAGGCAGGTGAAAAACAAGTCCCAGTTGTATTTCTCCAGCTTTGCCGAGTTGGAAAAGGAGTTTACGGCCTCTGAGAAAGCCTTTTTTGACACAATCAAGGTGCTGCTGCAAATTTTGGACTCCAAGGACAGGTACACGTGGGAACATTCCCGCCAGGTGGCCAGCTATGCAGTTCAGTTGGCGGAAGAACTGGGGCTGCCGGAAGAAGAGAAGTACTGGCTGCGGTTGACAGGTTACCTGCATGACATCGGGAAGATTCATGTAAGTTCCGAAATTCTTAATAAAAAAGGGCGGCTGAAC
>DYZU01000047.1 GCA_022735835.1 Thermincola sp.
CGGCCACAAGATTGTGGCCGCTCGCAGGAATATACCTGCCCGTCGAATATTTTGACCGAACTGAGAAAATAGCATATTCATGGGACAGCCCCTGTGTAGGGAACAAACCAAGAAGCCTGTACTGAGGAACAGGGAGATTATAAAATTGGACTAAATTACCAGAAGGAGTTGCGTCGAAATATGTCGAATAAATTACCATTCCCCGCCATTACAAGGAGGTGTTGGCAAGGACGCTAAGATAACCTAAGAGAACCAAAATCAGCTATCAAGAGCAAAGGAGAAATTGAACAAGGAGGGAATTAATGACCGGTAATTACTGTTTCAACAAGGCTTCAATTATTACCTTGCTGGTTACGGTTTCATTGCTGCTTTTTGCGTCCGCAGTTCCGGCCGCGGGTGATACGGCTGACCTGTACTACCGGGTTCAGGCCGGCGATTCCCTTTGGCTTATCGGTTGGAGGTTCGAAACAACAGCCGATGCCGTAAAGAGTCTGAACAATCTCAGCTCCGACCGGATTTTCCCGGGACAGGTTTTGCGGATACCTAAATCCGCAAATCCTGTCAGGAACCTTCCGAAATCAGTTGATTACCTGGTAAAACAGGGGGACAGCCTGTTTGTCATCGGGCAAAAATTCGGAGTCAGCGCTTCGGCAATTAAAGAAGCCAACCGGTTGGACGGGTCTGTCATCTATGTCGGCCAAAAAATAATTGTTCCCTTACCTCCTCAGATCCGTTATACTGTGCAAAACGGCGACACTCTTTTTTTGATTGCCCGCAGGTTTAACGCCAGTATCGAAGCGCTCAGCATTGTGAACAGAATGAATTCCCCGGAGTTGTGGGTCGGGCAGGTTTTATTTGTACCCGATACCGGTTCCTCACCCGGTGCGGCCCAGCCACCCGGTGCGGCCCAGCCACCCGGTCCGGCCCAGCCACCCGGTGCGGCCCAGCCACCGGCTCCGCAACCGCCGGTTCCACAACCGCCGGGTGACCTTACTCCGCCGCCCCCGGTCAATGACCCGCAACCGCCGGTTGACAGCGTTGAGCCGCCGGACAATGCGGGCCAGCCTCCCGCCGGAGAATTGCCTCCCGGCAGCGACAACGGCGGCCGGGAAAGTGGCCTGCCTCCTTATGGGGGCCAGTGGGGAGAGATCCCGACCGGCGTATTGTTACACCATGTGATACCCGGGGAAAACCTCTGGACAATAGCTAAACGCTACCAAACCACAATATCCGCCATCATGGGCACAAATCACCTGCATACCGACCTGATCCAGGTAAACCAGCCCCTGTTTATCCCTCAAAACAGCGACCGGCCTGTGACCATTCCTTATCCTTTCGCTTCAAGAAAAGAAGGATTTGGCGAACTTTTGGACTGGGAGTACGCCTCCTGGGTACTGGATACTTATAACTCGGCCGTCATTAAAGACCTTGATACGGGTAAAACTTTCAGGGCGCGCCGCCTGGGCGGGTCCAACCATGCGGACATGGAACCGCTCAACGCTGCAGAGACGGCGGTTATGAAAGATATCTACGGAGGGGAATGGAGCTGGAACCGGAGAGCCGTGCTTGTTTATGTGGACGGGAAAGTAATGGCAGGGTCTATGGCGGGCATGCCGCACAGCATCGAAACCATTACCGATAACGATTTCCCGGGTCATTTTGACCTGCATTTCCTGAACAGCAGAACCCATAATACCAACGTTATTGACCCGGAACACCAGAAAATGGTGCAGAAAGCGGCGGGGAACTGAGTGCAGCCGGGATGACCGTTTAAACAGCGGACGAGGTGGCGGTCTGGTAAGCCCGGATAGCCCTGATGACGGCCAGGGCTTCCGTAATAGGGTCTTCATAGTACAGGCCGCTGGCGTAAAGGCCTCCATAGGCCGGCTTGAAGGAACCGTCTGCCTGCTGAAGGGAAGAAATATAGGCGAGGCCTTTTTGAACCGGAGTTGACAGAGGGGCTTCCCCGTTTTTTAGCAGGGCTGACAGGGCCAGACCGCACTCCCCGGCCGAACCTGTAGGCCAACCGCCGTTGTTTTGCTGGGCGGCAACCAGCCAGTTTCTGGCCTTCAGGCGTGACCTGGGCCAGGTATCATATTCGGCCAGCAGTTCGAGGACCTGAGCTGTGGCGTAGGTATTGCCAACATACCAGGTGGATTTCCAGGAACCGTCCCATTTCTGCTGGTAAGCCAGCCACCAGAGACTTTTCTGCAGTCCGGGAGAGTTTATGTCCAGGCCTGATTGAAGCAGTGACTGCAGGACATGAACAGTTACGTCAACACTCTTGATATGTACGGGGTGGTGACTGGTGCAGTCAGGGGGGGCGCCGGCAACTTCGGGGAATGTGCCCCAACTGCCGTCTTTATTCTGGAGGGATAACAGGAGGGTGGAGATCCGGCCGGCCAAACCGGAATCCCCGGTGTATGGCAATGCCGCAACCAACCCCAGGAGGGCAACCGAAGTATCGTCCGTGTCCGGGAACGCATACGGGGACACGGTTCCGTAACTGCCATCCCGGTTGGCCCTGGCAGAAAGAAAACGGGCGCATTTTTTTATTAACTCAGACTGCCCGGTCAAGCTGCTGCCGGCCACGAAAGCAGTGAGCCCCACATCCCAATTAGTCAATTGATTGAAAGACGGCCAGGCGCCGGAAGGGTACTGGACCGACGCCAGCCATCTAAGGCCGCGCGCCCGGGCGGCAGGATTGCGGCCGGTAATTGACAGGCAGAGGGTACAGAGGGAAGTGATCAGGATGTCTTCACACCACGCCCCGTTGGGGGACTGGTAGGCCGCCAGCCTGTTGATCAGGAAAGGTAAAGAACGCCGGTAATTCGGCCGGTTTGTTGCCAGGATACAAGACAAAGCCATGATAAAAGGCCTTCCTCCCGGCGGCAGAAACAGCAAGATTACCGGCAGGTAATCGAAGGAGATATCCGCGAACACATTTCCGGCAGCCTCGCTGAAAATAAAGAATTCTATCATTTTTATTAACGGGGAATCCGAGGGCCAGTCAAAAACCAGGCGGGGAACGTCCTGCAGCCAGGCGGCGCCTATATTTGCCGCGACAAGGCGCACGGCCTGGGGGGTAACCCCTGTATGCAGACAATTAAGGGCGGTCCGGCAGATTTGGGTGGATTTTTCGTCAGAAGGCGAGGCGGGGGTGCGGCCCCATCCTCCGTCGGGGTTACGGCTGGCCTTCAGGTATTGAATCCCGCTTTTTATCGGATTTGCATACGGTCCGGGTTTGGTCAGCAATGCCATCACGGCAAAGGCCGTACTGACTGGGCAGGGGGAAATAAGAAACCGTTCAGGCGCCGGCGGGTCGCTCCCGATAATGGCCCGGCAGCCTTCGGTAACAAATTTTGCGGCTTTGGAAAGTACCCGGGACAATTGGGCTTCATGCAAAGAAAAACCCCTCCTTCACATAGTCCGCCTTGTTGCAAACTTATTCAACAGAAAGAAAATTATTACTATAAATTGACACCATATGGAGCGTGTGATAAAATCATATCAGACTGACTAGTCGGTCGGAACCGGCGCTGGGGGA
>DYZU01000048.1 GCA_022735835.1 Thermincola sp.
GAGGCGGTCTGCTCTTGAGCCGCGGCGGCCACCTGTTCGGCGCTGGCCGCTGTTTCTTCGGAAATACTGGCAATATTCTGCATCGCCGCGACTGCCTGTTCGGCTCCCGCAGCCATCTGTTCCGCAGCTACAGATACTTCCTGCACCTTTTCGGTGACAAGGTTCGTGGCATTTACTATCGCGCCAAAAGCTTCTCCCGCTTCATTCACTATCCTCGTTCCGTTTACAACCTCCTGGATGCCGGATTCCATAGCCATGACGGCTTTTTCTGTCTCATCCTGAATTTCCAAAATCAGGTCGGCTATCTGTTTGGCCGCCTCCCCGGATTGTTCCGCCAGCTTCCGGACTTCCTCAGCCACTACGGCAAACCCGCGGCCCTGTTCCCCCGCCCGGGCGGCCTCAATGGCAGCATTAAGAGCCAGCAGGTTGGTCTGTTTGGCTATACTTGTGATTACATCAACGATATACCCGATGCGCGTTGATTTTTCACCCAGGCTTCGCACGGAATTGGCCGTGGAATTAACCGTTTTGTTAATATTCTGCATTTGCCGGACCGCATTCTGAACGGAATCGGCTCCTTTACAGGCAGTATTACTGGCTGTCTCGGAAATCTCCAAAACGGCATGGGCGTGTCCGGCCACTTCCTGAATCCCCTTGGACATCTCTCCGATCACCGTGGAAGTCTGTTCCACGCTCTTGGCCTGGTCCTCCGTCCCCGTGGCCACCATATGTATAGTTGCGGCTATCTGTTCAGTTGTTTTTGAGGATTCATCGGCGCCCATGTTAAGGTTTTCGGCTGAATGAGCCACATTTTCGGCAACGGAAATTATATTTTTGATAAGGCCTGCCAGGTTCTGGACCATGCTGTTGAATTTATCTCCCAGGAGAGCAAACTCGTCTCCCGTATCTATATACAACCGGGCCGTTAGGTCGCCGCTTTCTGCTTTGGTCATTCCTTCCACAATTTGGGGAATCGGTCTGGAGATAACTCTGGTCAAAAGATAGAAAACAATACCGGTTCCGACCATGGCCAGGTATGCTCCGATCATCAGGCGGACCTGCAAATTTGTGACCATGGCTTTAAGTTCTTTTTCAGGAATTTTTAAAGCCCAGAAACCCACGGGTTTTCCCAGGTCGTCAATTATTGGCATAATTCCTGCCGTTTCCCTGGCTCCGGCAATCTGGAGAGAAACCACTTCCTGCTTTGTCTTCAGCGAAATATCAGCCACAGCAGCCGGATCCAGCTTGAATTTTTCCGCGCCGCCATTTTTCGCAAGATTCGATGCGATTAAGTCTGTTCCGAGATAAAACAGCACGTCATTTCCGGTAATTTTGTTAATTCTGTCGATAAATCCAAAGTTTCCACCTATCTCCACGTCTCCCTTGAACAGGCGGCCGCCTTCAACTTTCCATTCACCGGGATAAGAAATCTCCAGAATTTCGCCGGCAAGGCTGACGTTATCGATTAATTCGTCACTGACAAGGGTTTTAATATGTGAATTCATGGTGTTAAGTGCATAAAGGCCTATGCCGGTGGAAATGCAAAAGAGCATAAAAACAAACACCATTACAAGCTTAAAACCGAAGGTCCTTTTCACAATTGCACCTCTTTCTGACAATTCCAAAAGACAAAAATGCTTAATATCTGATTTTGTTCGACATGTTGCTGGGATTTCCTTCTTGTTACCGAACATTTATTAAGGGAATTGCGACATATAAACAAAAACCCGTAAACAGGTGTTACGGGTCGGAGTTAGCTTCCCCCCTGGCATCCTGTATACGGATTTCGCGGCAATCGAGTCTTCGGTTGACGATCCGGTCCTGTTTCCGGTTGGCGATACAGTCCAGGTATCCGATAGCATAACATTCCCTGGCATGGGCTTCCAAAATCCCCGTCAGGGCAATCATAATTGTAGCCCGGTCTTGCCCGGACTCAACATATGGAAAAATCAGCTTTTTACAGGAATCGTTATTTTTTTTTAACAACTGCCTGATTCCCTTTTTCTCCTGCGTATCTAAAAGTTCCATTACCACATCATGAAGGGCTTCCAACCTCGTCTGTCCACCGGGCACAACTTTTAACGGGAATTCTCTCTTCTCGTCCATATTTCTGCCACCTCCGCAGATATAGTATACCCACGGAGGTGTCAAATAACCCCAATAAATCTGCCCCGGTTAATCTTTTATAACCCGTTCCTTTCTGTATCTCCACCAGAGGTCTATAAAGAAAAAGAACACCGTCAAGTACAGCATTGCTCCCACTATCATCACATAATTGCCAAATTCCCTGTTCAACCAGTAGATAAACAGACAGTACGCCAACATGAATAAGACGCCCAGACCCCATGTCACAAACGAGGTAAAAACTTTTTCGGTTTCCTGGTATACTGCCTCTTTTAACTTGCCCATGGAAACACCTCCAGTCACCTGAGCATATTTCGGTGGAGCCATATCCTGTTTTTCCTTCTCAGTTTCCGCCGGCGCCTCCGGACATTCCAGGCCACAAAGACACCTATTACGAGGACCCCGGCTAAAAGCGGGTTGAGTGATGAAGCGGCATTTTTCAACACTGTCCTTTTAACAGCGACATCTTCCTGAGCCACCAGGTCAACTGCGCCGATTTCCTCTCCTGAGATAATAAATTTCACCTGTCCGAGAACCTGGCCTTTTTTCACGGGAGCTGCTATGTTATTTTCGATTACAACCTCTTCATTTATCATTTTGGTCCCTTTTTCACCTTTGGGCAGGGTATAAAAAAAGTCTTGTCGCGTTACCAGGGTAACACTTTTCTCACCTTGTTTTACGCTGACCGTCTGAACCGGTGAATTGGCGCTTTTATGTTTAAAGGTCGTAAAATTATTAAAACCGTAATCCAGTAAATTCTGGGCATCAGTCCACACATTGCTGCCTTCAGCGCCCAGGACAACCGCAATGAACTCCTGGCCGTCCCTGGACGCCGATGCTACCAGGCACTGCCGGGCTTCCCTGGTATATCCCGTCTTGATTCCGTTTGCGCCGTCATACCTCCACAACATCTTGTTGTGGTTCTGCAGCCATTTTATAGCGGAATCGTCCTCTCTGGGTATTACTTTCACTTTGGTGGAGACAATCTTCCTGAATTCAGGATTTTTCATGGCATACCTGGCAATTACCGCCAGGTCATGCGCAGTGGTATAGTGATTCGGGTCCGGCAAACCGTGAGGGTTAACGAAATTGGAATTGGTTGCCCCCAAATCCCTGGCAGTCCGGTTCATCAATTCGGCAAACTCGGGCACCGAACCGGATATATGTTCCGCTATGGCCACCGCGGCATCATTTGCCGACTTTACCAGCAGGGAGTATAAGAGGTTTTCCATTGAAATGGTCTCGCCCTCGCTGAGCCCGATGGCCGACGGTTCTACCAGGGAAGGTTTTTTTCCCGCAGTTACGACATCGGTTAGCTTTGATTTTTCCAGGGCAATTATAGCCGTCAGTATTTTAGTGGTACTGGCCGGCGGTAAAGGGACATTTTCATTTTTTCCGTAAACGATTTGCCCGCTGTCGCTGTTTATAAGGACCGCAGCCTTGGCCGAAACCTGGGGTCCGGCCCAGGCAGAAGGTAGCGAATATATGAACAGGCAACTGACCAAAACCAGCCATAACGTTAGTTTACGTTTTGTCATACGCCGCTCCTGTTTCGTATATTGTAAACCCAACCAAGTCTATTAAGGTCTAACATAAAAATTATACCCTTTCAGCCTGTCAGGCGCAACCCATGAAAAAAAGGGATAGGATCAGGGCAACCCTTGCATTTTTATGCCATTTAGGCTAAAATAAATTAACTGTAAAACATTCCGCCCAAGCGAGGTCTTCCAGATGCCTATTTTTGAGCGCAGCAAATCCGTCAGGGTTTCCCAGCTTAACGACACTTCCCTGGAAGTGGCCGCCCATTTAAAAGACAGGTTCCATGAAATTAAGACTGTCATGGTATTTGACTCTGAATCGAAAACGATTCTGAAAGCTGAAGCCGAGATGATCACCGTTCCCTTCGACCTCTGCCACGAAGTCTGCGCTAAAATGCACGAACTGGAAGGTCTGCAGGTCAAAAAAGGGGTCAACAAATGGGTCAAGGAAATAGTGGGGAATTCGCGGGGCTGTACCCACCTGGTCGACCTGGTCATGGAGTCGTTCAAGGCAGTTTTTCAGGTTACCGGATTCTGCCTTTTCCCCGCGGAAATGCCGTTCGACGAAAAACTGCAAAAGATCCAGGCAATGAATGCCGGGATTTGTCATACATACAGCAATCTGAATCGCCACCCCAGGTATATCGGTAACCGGGATATCTAACCGTGGACTCCCCTCTTTTTGAGTTGAAAGGAACAGTCACCTGACTGTTCCTTAGCTACTTTCTGGTCTTGTTTACTACTTCCGTGAGGCGGGCTATCATTGCCGCCGCCTGCGCTCTGGTGGTGTATCTCCGGGGGGAAATCGTCCCGTCGCCTGAACCGTTCAGCAGTTTGGACTTAACCGCCGAAGCCAGTTCATTTCTGGCCCACATGCTGACCATGCCGGCATCGCTGAACGAGCTGAATATTTTTGTAACTTCCTGGTCTTTCAGGGTCTTGAGATTCCCGGCGCGAGCCAGCAGAACTGCCGCTTCTTCCCTTGTAAGGTACCGTTCCGGGGCAAACTGGTTATGGGATATGCCTGAGACCAGTCCGGCCCTCAGCGCCGCTTCGATGTATGGAAAGCCCCAATGGTCTTTGCTTACATCACTGTAAGACGCCCGGTCCGGCTCGTACGGCTGCAGGCCCAAGGTCTTAACCAGGAACGTGACAAACTCTGCCCTGGTGACATTATCGTCCGGCAGAAACCTGTTTCCGGTGTTGCCCTCGACAGCGCCCCGGGCCACCAGGAACTCGATGTCACGCTGGGCCCAATGACGGCCAACATCGTCGAAAGTCCGGAAATAAACGGCTGCGACAAAGTATCCTTCCTTATCGGTTTCAATGCTTACCGTCCGCGATTTGGCGTCAACGACGCCGCCGAGTACCTGCCACTCGTCTTCGTGCATATCGTAATAGAAAACCGAAACTTTGTGGGCCTGGTTTTCTACAACCACATTATCATACTGCAGTGTTATCTTGTACGGTTTTAGCGGTTTGTATCCCTCCCATCTCAATCGAAGCAATGGTCCAACAAAAGCTGACTGGTTGGGCGGGTCATCCAGATCGGACGGGTCTTCAACCGTCAGCACGGAAGTAGTATTCGTTCCCAGCGAACCCTTGGCCAGCTTAATTTTAATCTCATTGTCAAAAGCTTTTATTTCGCTTCCGTCTTTTACTTCGGTTTTTACCTCCGCCCCTTCCCTGGCCAAGGCAGTATAGTTAACTGTAATGGTTTTGGTAGCGGAAGTTTCGCCAATAGCGGCTTTTAACTCAATTTTATTTTCTCCGCTTTTGAGTGTGACCGTGCGTTGAAAACTTCCGTCGGAATTAACCGGGGTTGCTTTGCCGTCTATTTCCAGAGTGTTAAAATCCGCTTTCTTTAACTTGCCCCGGACAGTCACAACATTAGAATAAACGGTCGACCCGTCAAGAGGTGAGTAAACTGTAATAGAAGGGCCGTTATTATAAGTCAATTTAATCTTTCTTGATACCTCCCGCGAGGGAATGACGCCGCCTCCGGGAGTAGTAAGAGCCTTGGTAACAGCAGTTATTTCAATTTCGTTGTCACCGGGGTCAAGGGTTATCGGAAAAGAACGGAAGTAACCGTCTTTAATATTTGACTTGTTGTCAACCCCTCCGATTGTAAATGTTTGTATCTCCGACGGGTCTTGGGGGAAGAGAGTTCCTTCGATTATAACATCCGGCGTATCCGTTGTATCTCCGCTGTTGTGAGAAGTAACGGATATCGACGGCTCGCCCCTGTAATAAACATGGAGGCTGGTTGTCGTTGAAAGGCCGCCGTTGTAAGCGGTTATCTCAAATTCATTGGTTACCCTGGTCAAATCTATTGCTTTTGAAAAACTTCCATCAGTCCTGTTAAAGGAAACCGTTTCCCCGTTTATATAGAGGCCGTGGTCTTCTGTGTTGAAGACCGTCCCTGTTATGGTTACGGAATCACGGGTTACAATCTCTTCATTTTTCGGAGAGGTGATTACAATGATAGGACTGGCATCATATGTAATTTGAATGGTTTTTGTCTGAGTGGCAATCCCGTCGGTTGCGGTAATAGTAATGGTATTGGCCCCTGGGCTGAGACTGATCACCTTATTGAAATTGCCGCTGCCGTCGAATGTGACTGCCGTATCATTAATCCTCAGACCGTCGGATTTGGTATTTGCCACTGTCCCTGAAACTCTGACAGAGCCGGTGGTTACTCTCACGCCGGAAACAGGGGATAAGTTGTAAATGTTGGGCCCGCCGCGGTATTCAATGGGAACGCTGGCCTCCGCACTGGCACCCGAAGAGCCTGTTGCTTTCACCACAATGGTATTGTTGCCGGGCTTTAAGGTTACAACCCTGGAAAATTCTCCGGTGGAATAATTGAAGGTTGTCGAAAGACCGTTTACAGTTAAACCGTCGCTTCTGGTATTATAAACCTTCCCGGACACGGTAACGGTGTTTGAATAGACCACCTGCCCCACCGCGGGAGTTGTCACGAATATCGCCGGGTTCGTTTTGCAATACACAGTAAAGTCATGGGTGGTGGTAACCCCCCCGGAACCGGTGGCTTCTATTCTGATACTATTCCACTGGTTCCCTGTGAGGGTAATTGAACGGGAAAAAGTTCCGTTGGCGATGGTGGCGGCAAGACCGTTTACTGTGACAGAACTGGCGTCCCGGACAGTCCCGCTTACCGTTATATTCATGGCATAAACAGTATCTCCGTTAGCAGGCGTTACATTGTAAACCTGTGGTCCGGCGGGCCCCCGGTAAATTATTAAACTCCTGGTGTCGGTGGCGCCTGATCCGCTGGCAATAATTAAAATGTTATTTCCCCCGGAACTGAGATTTATAGGAACACTAAAATAACCGCCCGGCTTCGCAGCTACTGTTTGCCCGTTGTTCAAAACCTTAACTGTGGTGGCGCCGTTAGCGTAACCCTCCAGAGTCACTGATGGATTTGAGACGGCAATATAATCGCTGACCGGTTGGGAATCTACCCTGATATCGGTGATAACAGTTTGGACAATATACTTTAGGTGCAGAGTTTTTGTCTCCTGGATAACGGCCCCCTGGGGAGTCGTCACCTGAGCCTTTATGATGATGGTATTGTCATTGGGTGAAAGGTTGGCATTATAAGAGAAGTTGCCGTTTTGGTCAACAGGCAGATATTCTTCGGAAGCGCTGTTGACTTTAATGGTAGAATTAAGCGTTAAACTGTGGTCATAATAAATGTTTCCCGAAACCGGCACAACGCTTTGGTAAGTGTAATCTTCGGCAGGGGTTGATACGGTGATTACAGGTACTGTGGCAGCAGGGTCATAAAAGACTGTCAGGTACTTGTTGGTTGTTAAGCCGGTAGAGCCGGTGGCAGTAATTATGACAGTGTTTCTGCCCTCAGACAGGTTACTGATGGTATACGAAAAAAAACCGTTTCCGCTAAAAGGGACCCCTGTTCCGTTTATTCTTAAAGTTGAGGTGTCGGTGACATAACCCGATACGTTGACCGAGTTTATTTTGACTACGGAATTGTCACCCGGAGCAGAGACAATGATGGTGGGATAAGCGGCGGCATATCCGCCGGACATTGGCAGAGTAATGCTGAACACCAACGCCAACAGTACTGCTTTCGATACAAGTTTTTTCGTTATCTTCATTCCTGCCCCCCCTGAATACCAAACCTTAAAATCACCTTGTTTTTCCTATATTTCGACAGAGTTCAATAAATTCCTTTGCTGAAACCGGAAAAATAATAACAGCCGTAAGCGTCAGCTGCCCGGCTGCTTTGGATTTTGCGAAGTTAAACGAAATATTCTGTCTCGGCTTTGGGGAGGTATTCGTGTACAAGGTCCGAGAAAAACAATTTGATTTGGTCCATATCTTCGGGGCGGTAAACATATTTTCCGTAACCGAACTGGCCATACTTGAATTTTCTTTCTTTTTCCTCCATGGGGAGTGTCGTTTCCGGAAAAACGCCCAGGATATTGGTTTTGGCTTTCTTGGTAAACCGGTGGGTGATCAATTCAATGGTTACGTCTTGGCCGGCCCCGAAACGGCTTGCCAGCCGGGAAAACATTTCCCTGTAGTCTTCCTGCCATCCGTCGTATTTTATGATTGGAGCAACGATAAACCCCACGGGATACCCCGCCTCTTTCACCCTGGCAGCAGCTTCAACGCGCCGGGCCAATCTCGGAGTCCCCCGTTCAAACCGGTCAATAACCGAACCGGCATTGATGCTAAACCGGAACCTGGTATGACCCTGGTGTTTAAGTCCCAAAAGGGAATCTACGTTCGTAAATTTGGTGACAAACCTGAACCGCCCGTAGTCCTGGCCTCCGAAAAATTCAATGGTTTTGGCCAGCGCACCGGTAAAAGGCTCTACCGGCAGGGGGTCGGACGTGGCGGCCCCTTCGAAAACCGTTGTTTCCGGGAGCCTGGCATCGATATATCGCTGGGCCCGCCCGAGTATTTCATCGATATTGACATATATCCTGATGTAAGGTTTTTTCCCCAGGGTGGTGTTTAAATAGCAGTATTCACACATTCCCGGGCAGCTGGTTACCAGGGGAAGCTGAAAATGTGCCGAAGGTTTACAGGTCTGGAAATCAAGGGTTTTTCTGACCCCCACCACCAGTGTCCTTTTGCCTTCCAGGTATGCCTCTCTGGACGTTTTGCCGGGGATACCGGTTATCCTGTTGTGAGAACCCGCCAGCTTTACCTCGGTTCCCAATTCCTTGAGAATCTGGAATACCCGCCTTCCTGCCGGGTATTCCAGAGCCTCCTTTTCAAAAAAAGCCCTTTTGGGGACAAAAGGGAAAAAACCCCTGTAAATACCCTGAACTCGAACCGGCTCATTTTCCTTTTTCTTTTGAACTGGCTGCTCCATCTTCAACATCATCCCGGCTGTCATCGTCCAGAATCAGGTATTCTTCATCTGTTGGACTCCCGTCCACGCTGGCAAAAACCGCTGACCCCAGCTCCGTGGGAATAAACTCCGGCGGTATCGGTTGTTTGTAGTCCTTGTTTCTTCTTTCCATGTCCTTCTTCATTTTAATTTCCCCCTTGACAGTACCAAATATCCTCCCAAATATTATTTCCCTTTGCCCCCGGAAGTCATACGGCACAGCCTGTGGTTTCGCACCCATCTCAAAAAACCGGCCCCTCCTCAACGGAGAAAAAGCTGCATCTTTTGAGACAGCCCCATATCATATGCCTACTTTTTTGATTATTTCCCGGACCGCCTGGACCGCCTTGGAATCTTCGGGAAGGTCAAATAAAGGCTTGCTTTTCAGGTCATACTCGGCAATCATCGGGTCATAAGGGATAACTCCAACAAGCTCCAAACCGGTAGCGTTGATCTCATCCATAAGGTCATCAATATTGTCCATCGCTTTTGTTACAACCAGGTAAGTGTTATAAACCTTGGTTTTGAGGCCGCCCACTATTTCCTTAACCCTTCCGGCCGACCTGACACCCCGTGCGGAAGCATCGCTGATAATAAAAAAGTAGTCAATGTCCTGGACGACCTGGCGGCTTAGATGCTCCAGGCCTGCCTCGTTATCGGTGACCACATAATCATAGTTATCCCTGAGAGTAGCCAAGTGCCTGCGCAGCAGATCATTGGGATAACAGTAGCAGCCGGCCCCGTGCGGGACGCCCATAACCAGCAGGTCCACATATTTGGTTTCAATCAGGGACTGGCTCAACCTCCATTCAATAAAAGCCTCCTTGGTCATACCTGCCGGGACTTCGTTGGCCTTGACGGAATCTACGGCTTCGGCAATCGTCGTATCTACCTCGAGGCCCAGGGCCTCGTTGAGGTTGGCGTTCGGATCCGCGTCAACCGCCAGAATCGCAGGTTTTTTGGTGTTGACCAGTTCCTTTAAAAGCAGAGCGGTAAAGGTAGTCTTGCCGGTTCCACCCTTACCGGCTACGGCAATCATTTTTGCTGACATAAGAATAACACCTCCGGAGTAAGTTTAGAAACAGTTTTCCTTATCTTTGTTGGCCGGTATTCTTATCATATACCAATAAAGACCTCAAGACAAGTCAGCGTTTATTAATAGTCTGTAACACCACCATCGGTGAACCCCCGGTGTTCTTAATTCCCCACAGCATCCCTTTGGGGATAACTACTGTTGTTGACTTAACCAGTTCGAGGTCCTGGTACCCCAGAGCCATTATGCCCGTTCCCTCAACCACAAAGAGGCTCATATCATGCCCGGCCTTTTCATAAACCGTTTCCTGGCCAGCCTTAAAAGTGAGGGCCCGGACTTCTGTGTTGGGCGTGGCAATCAGGGACTTCGCAACAAAATCTTTCTCGCTGTAGCCGATTTCCTCTTCCAGGTTAACCGATAGTTTTTCAGCCGGCCATTCAGTTGAATCAACCTTTTCAAATTCCGTGTTTTCCCTGACCATCCTCATCGGCAGATCACAGCACACGTACTCCTTTTTTTCCCCGGTTTCCGTCATTATCTCCCTTTCACATAAAGAACAGCCGTACACGTCATAAAAGCTTTTTGCCATTTTTCTCACCTCTTGGTATTTTTTTTGTTAGTATACCACTTCGGACGAAAGGAAACTGTAAGTTAAATCACAAACTGAAGAAATAATCGCCACATTATCATGTGGAAGCCGGTAGGAGCGCTGAACATATGCGGGGAAAAAATTCACCGGGGTCGCATTCGTACTGGCATTACGTGGACCCCGGCAAAATTTTTGACAAGCTAGACGAACTTTCTAACAATCTCTACTTCTCAGCGGCTTCTCTGGCAGCCTTAGCCTTGGCAATCACTTTATCCGCCAGCATGGCAGGCAGCTCTTCATAATGGGAGAAGGACATCTTAAAGGAGCCCCTGCCCTGGGTAATCGATTTCAAATCAATGGCGTACTTGTACATTTCAGACATCGGCACCTGGGCTTTCACAGTGGTGAACTTCCCGCTGGGTTCCATGCCCAGAATACGGCCGCGTTTAGTGTTAAAATCGCTGATTATATCTCCCATAAAACTCTCCGGCACCACTACCTCCACGTTGGCAATGGGTTCAAGTAAAACCGGCTTGGCCTGCAGGGCTCCCTTCTTGAAGGCCTGGGCA
>DYZU01000049.1 GCA_022735835.1 Thermincola sp.
CCGGCGCTTGGACATAAGGATGAGGTTAGTTGGGCAGATGAAAACACTGAAAACACCGGAGCAAATGGTCATTCCTGCGGCGGCAATACGATAAACCAAACATTGAAGGAGAAATTACCCAAAAAATCTTGACAGCATCTGTTCCTCCTTTCGTCGCATAATATTAGCAGTCTTTCTGGTAACATAATATGATAGTGCAAGATATACGTTACGGATATGGAACTCTGTTAACGGTGTCTAAAATCCCGGTCTTAGGCATATACTATGATTAGAAGATTTTGGGAGGGATAGCATGTTGAATGATGAACGGATAAATTTCTTAGAGTCCCGGATTAAAGAACTGGAAGACAAGATTGAACAGCTAAGGTTCAGCAGAAGGGTATTGATGAACCTCATTGAACGCACAGAAAAAGATAAATGGGACCTGCTGTCCAAGTTGGAAAAGGAAAATAAGAAGCTCCAAATAAACAACAGCCGTTACGCCCGGACATTATTGCGTAAAAACAGACAGATTATTGAAATGGAAACAAAATTGCAGAAGGTTGGAATTACTGAGATGTTAAAATGATAAAAAGTTATCCACAACTTTATCCACACAGTGTTAACAATTGTGAATAATCTGAAAATACTACAAATTATTTTGTTGTTCGACCACACAGGCCTGAAAGGCTCTTTTTTTTGCATGGTGATGGTCCGCGTCCTGGACGAGAAAACGACAATTTCGGAAACTATTGCTAAAATACACGTTTCGCTGGTATAATTAATACAAAGGTTTAAAAACATCTCTGCACTCCTCATTTTGGGGGAAGGAGGCTGTTCATGGAAGTAAATAACGTTACTTTTTTCAGGAGGGTGTTATCCGCGAGCATCCTGACAGGATTCGTAATGCTGTCAGTAGCTGTCACCCAGCCTGAACCCATGGACAAGCTACAGAAGGATACCGCCACAAATGTTGCTGTTACGGTACAGCCCAGAATATACACGCCGCGGGAGCAAGTCAGCAGCCGGGCCGAAAAACCGGCCAAACCGACTACTGATTTCACATACACTGTTAAACAGGGAGATACTCTTTATGACCTGGCCCTCACTTACGAGGTAACAGTGGAGCAGATCATGAAGGCCAACGGGTTAACTTCTGACAAACTGTCCCTGGATCAGAAGCTGTTAATTCCGGTTTCCGGGACAGTGGTCGCCCCAAAAGCTTCCAAACCCGCAGTGGCTCCGAAAAAAACCCCTTCCGTTCCCGTTTTTAGGGCTCGTTACTCCGGAAGGGCGGTGGGTGAGTTAATTCACTGGAATCAAGCCCAGAGAATTTTTGCCGAGGGAGATGTAGCCACAGTTATAGATGTGAACACAGGCTACAGCTTTAAAATAAAAAGAAAAGGCGGGCACAACCATGCTGACTCCGAACCGCTTACTGCTTCAGATACGGCAGTGATGAAGCAACTGTATGGTTCATGGAGCTGGGACCGGCGAGCTGTAGTTATTGTTATTGACGGAAAAAAAATTGCCGCTTCCATGGCAGGGATGCCGCATGGCAGTCAAACCATTACAAGTAACAAGTTCCCCGGGCATTTCGACGTCCATTTCCTGGGCAGTATGACCCACGGTTCAGAGTATACAAAGTCCCGTAAACCGCTGGTTGACCCGGACCATCAGGCCATGGTCCGCAAGGCTGCCGGGCAATAACTTGTCCCATAATGGGTTGTTGACAATGTACTGGAACATGAAGAAGGGCTGACTACTTTTCCTGTTTTTCGGTGTTGTTTGTCTGCCCAACTAACCTCAGTTTTCGCGAAACCTTGAGTTTCAACGGCCACATTGGAGGATAGACGTTGGAGGTTAGAAATTGGATTAAGAAGGAATTCGCCTCCGGCGAATTCCAACCGAAGAATCCAACCTCTAATTTCTAACTTCCAACTTCCAGTGTGGGCGCTCCGGCCATCCTGGCCTTCGCCCTGCGGTTTCGCGCAAACTTCAGTAAGTTGGGCAACGACGGCAACACAAGAAAAACCTCAAAAGCAGTCAGCCCTTCTTTTTTGCTAAAGTAGTTTTGTCAACAAACCCATTTATGGGACAGCCCCTGCCAATTATCTAACCTCCAATTCCAACATCAAACTTCCAATATGGGGCCGGTGGACGATATAACGCCGCTCTCCGGAATACACCTGCCCGTCCCCTAGTATTCTTTGCGAGTCTTCAAGCAGAGTCGCCTATTTGGAAACAGCTTTAACCGAAGAAGCAGAGGATGAAGTTAGTTTCAATTCTAGAAAAACAGCGCTTTCGCGGCCACATTGGCCAGCACCGACAGCGGCTCGGGATATACGCCCAGGAATACGGTTATGATCATGGTCATGAGCAGTGTCGCTTTTGCTCCTGCAGGCACCGTTATCGGCGTATTGTCAACAGGTTCGGCCATATACATAACTTTTGCCACTGACAGGTAGTAATATACGGACGCCATACTCATCAGCAGACCGATGATTACCAACCACAGGTAACCCTGCTTAACAATTGACGAGAACAGGTAGAACTTACCGGCAAAACCTGCCAGTGGAGGAATTCCGGCCATTGACAGCAAGCACACGGTAAGAACGGCAGCCATCAGCGGGGAACGCTGGGCTAAACCGGCATAATCCTTAATTTCATCACTTCCCGTGTTGGCCGAAAAGTTCATCACAACGGTAAAGGCGCCGATAGTTGCAAAGACGTAAAGCATTGCGTAGAAGGCCACGCCTTTAACCCCGGCGGCATTTGCCGCAACAACCCCGGTCATGATATAGCCGGCCTGGGCAATACTGGAATAAGCCAGCATCCTTTTGATATTGGTCTGCGGAATAGCCACCAGGTTGCCTATAATGATGGTCAGCGCGGCCAGGGCAGCAAAAAGCACCTTCCATTGAGCGCCATAAGCCGGGAATGCCACCATAAACAACCTGATAATTGCCGCAAAAGCAGCGGCTTTGGAACCGACCGCCAGAAATGCCGTAACCGGTGTAGGCGCTCCTTCGTACACGTCAGGAGACCACATCTGGAAAGGCACGGCCGATATCTTGAAGCCCAACCCGGCCACCAGGAAAATGATACCTACAAGCAAAGCAGGAGGCATGCTGGACATTTCGCTGATCTTGGCGGCAACATCCGTAATTACTGTTGTCCCTGTCATACCGTAAACCAGGCTCAAACCGTAGAGGAGGATCCCTGACGACATGGCGCCGAGTAACAGGTATTTTACCCCTGCCTCCACAGATTTGCTCTCAGTTTTCTGATATCCTGTCAGGATATAGAAGGTAATGGTCATGGTTTCCAGGGCCAGGTACAGGGTGATGAAGTCACCGGCCGATGACAGTATCATCATCCCAAGGGTGGCAAAAACCAGCATGATGAAAAATTCGCCGTAATTGGCCCCGATCTTCTTGACATACAGGGTGGCCGCCAGGGAGACCAGGACGGCTGCCACAAGGAACAGCTGTTTAAAGAACAGGGAAAAATCGTCTACTATATACATTCCTTCGAATAGGCTGGAGTTAACCCCATAGAAGCCGAAGCTCAAAAGCAGGATTCCCGTCAGACCAATGGTTACAAGGTAACCCAGGCCGTATCTCTGCTCTCTGGGAACCAGCAATCCGATAACTAAAACACCTAAGGCCAGAAGGGTAGTCGCGATTTCGATTGTCAACAATGAGTAATTAACTTCCATTAAATGTTCCCTCCCATCTGAGAAGCAACCTGAGCGGTATTAACCAGTTTGGCTGCAATGGGCTGCATTCCGGAATTGACCATGTCCATAAGCAAGGAGGGGAATACGCCAAAGGCTACAATAAAGGCTACCAGCACAACAACCGGAATCCAATATGAGCCTTTGATATCTTCTACATGATCCCACTCTTCCCTACGCGGTCCGAAGAGAACATTGGCAACCATTCTCAGAACATAAACGGCGCCCAGGACTACACCGGTCAGGGCAATTACAGCCGGAATACGAAGAGCAGACTCCTTAAATGCTCCAACAAAGGTTGTAAACTCGGGCACGAAACTGACCAGACCAGGCAGACCTGCCGAAGCCATGGCTGCCACAACAAATCCCGCTGCTGCCACCGGCATCTGGTGGGCAAGACCGCCAAGGTCGGGAATATACCTTGTTTTGGTCGCTCCATAGATATAGCCTACCATGGAGAAGAAGAGAGCTGACATTACACCATGGGCAAACATGTTGGCCACAGCCCCGTTGAGACCTATGATGTTCAGTGATGCAAACCCGATCAGGACAAAGCCCATGTGGCTAACGCTGGAATAACCCACAACATATTTCATGTCTTTCTGGGCCAGGCAAATCAGGGCGGCATAAACAACATTCCCCACCGCTAAAATTGCGATTAACGGAGCCCAGAATTTTGCCCCCAGGGGCAGGATAAAGAAACCGATACGAATCAAACCGTAGCCACCGATCTTTTTCAGCACGCCGGCGTGGATCATGGATACCGCGGTAGGCGCTCCGGCGTACCCGTCGGGGGACCAGGAATGGAACGGAAACATGGAGAGCAAAACGGTGAAGCCGAATCCCATCATCCCAAAGACCACAATCTGGAACTTCTCATCGAACTGGCCCGAGAGCCCGGCCAGGGTGGCGATGTCGAAGGTCGGTACGCCGCGCATCCCTGCTGCCTCCATGTACAGCCAAATCATGGCGGCCAAAAGGAAGGCGCTTCCCACCAGGAGGTAAATGGTCAGCTTCATACCGGCATATTCCTTGGTAACATCTTTCGTCTTGCTGCCGCTACCCCAGATGATAACCATGATGTAGATGGGAATTACCACTACTTCGTAAAACAGGAAGAAGATAAACAGGTCGCGGGCCACAAACGTTCCCATAACACCGACAATCAGGATCATGAGAAGGATATAAAACTCTTTGGCGCGCTTCTCCACACTCCAGGACCGGGAAAAAACAGCCGTAAATCCAATGACATTGGTCAGCAGTAACATCGGCAGGCTAAACCCGTCCACTCCGAGAGAATAAACCACACCGAGGTCGCTGACCCACGGAATGTCCTCGGTGAAGGCCATTCCTCCCGTATCCAGGTGCTGGGTGTAATAAACAAAATAGATGACTATTGTTAAAGCCAAAGAGATGAAGGTACTAATACCTGCTACTGCCTTAATTATTTTTGATTCTTCCTTGGGGATGAATACGCTGATAATTGCTCCAATGACTGGTGCCAGTAAGATGACAGTTAACACTGGAAAATCCATTACCTTCCACCTCCTATCAGGCTCAGGCTGGCTACACTGGTATCAGCAAAGCTCATGATGATGACCAGGACCACAATACCTGCGAATAAAACCAGGGCGTAATGCTGTAATTTACCGGTTTGCATCCTTCTGAAGACGCTGCCCAGAACTTTGGTTGTATTCGCTACTCCGTCTACAATGCCGTCAACAATGACGAGGTCGACCCACCAGAGTAACCTGCCGAGACCGTCGATGATGTTGTGGATAAGCCACAGGTAGATCTCATCTATATAAAACTTGTTAAATGACAGTTTGTAAAGCGGAGCAAACTTCTTGGCCAATTCTTCATGGGAGACAGCATTTTTCCAGTAGATGAAGGCTGCGCCACCGATACCGATAAGGGCCAGTATCGTTGACATAATGATTAGGAACCAGTTGGCATGAACAATTTCGAATTCGCCCATGCGCACAAAGTAGCCGAAGGCTTTTCCTTCGCCGAGGCCGGGCCAACCTACCCAACCGCCGACAACGGACAGGATTCCCAAAACAACCAGCGGCATAGCCATGGAGAACGGGGACTCATGCGGGTGAGCATGCTTGTCGCGGAGTTCTCCGTGGAAGCAGATAAAGAACATGCGGAACATATAAAATGCGGTCATCATTGCTGTTAAGGAAGCCATGATAAACAGTAAAGTGTAAAGTCCCTGGAACGGACCGTGGGCATGACCGGAAAGTGTTGAGTTAGCCCAAACAACTTCCAGGATAAGGTCTTTGCTGAAGAACCCGGCGAACGGGAATATACCTGCGATAGCTAAACAACCAATCAGGAATGTCCAGTATGTTATCGGCATGTATTTCTTCAGTCCGCCGTACTTCCAAATATTGGCCTCATTGTGCATGGCATGCAGAACACTACCTGCGCCAAGGAACATGAGGGCTTTAAAGAAAGCGTGGGTCATCAGGTGGAACATACTGGCGGTCAGACTACCGGCGCCTAAAGCCAGCATCATGTAGCCCAGCTGGGACACGGTAGAATACGCCAGGATTTTCTTCATCTCAGTCTGCGTTATGGCTATGCTGGCCGCAAACAGGGCGGTGAACGCACCCATGAACGCTACGAAAGCCATGGCTCCCGGAACTGTTTTGAACAGGAACAGAGTCCGGCCTACCAGGTATACCCCGGCCACAACCATAGTAGCGGCATGGATCAGCGCACTGACCGGAGTAGGACCTTCCATGGCGTCAGGCAACCAGACGTGCAGCGGGAACTGACCGGATTTGCCGATGGGACCAAGGAACAGGATGGCCGCTATGAGTGTCAGGGCTCCCGCTGTTAAGCCGTACTCGGCAAAATTGGGTATCCTGGCGGATAATTCCTGCAAATCCAGAGTTCCGAAAAATATCTGGAGTAAAAGGATACCCAGCAGGAGACCGAAGTCACCGGTCCGCGTGGTAATAAAAGCCTTTTTGGCGGCTTCCCGCGCCGAGTACTTGTACCACCAGAAACCGATCAGCAGGTAAGAACACAGACCTACAAGCTCCCAGAAAACGAACATCTGCAGCAGGTTGGGAGCGATAACCAGTCCCAGCATCGACATGGCAAACAGGGACAGGTAAGCATAAAATACGGAGAATCCTTTGTCACCGTGCATGTAGCCTATGGAATAAATCTGCACCAGGGACGCTACAAGGGTTACCACGAATAACATCATGGCGGAAGTGGGATCTATCTGGAAACCCATTTCTATTTTTAATCCGCTCATGCTGAACCAGGTAACTGCCTTTTTCAGCGGTTCTTCAATAAATTTTTCGCCGCCCTGGATTACCCCTATCCCAACGTGGATAGCCAGTACAAATGAAATCAATATACATGTTATGGCCACAAATGCACTGACTCTCGGCATTGGTCTAAAAACGAGGACTATAAGCACAAATGCGATGGCCGGTAGGAGGGGTATTAACCAGGCGTTGTTAAGAGCAAATTCAATCATCTTGTTCTTTGCACCTACCTTCGTTAGTACAAACTACCATTTCAACCAGTCAAAATCTTCAACGTTGACAGATATCCGGTTGCGGTAAATAGCCACTATCAAAGCCAGACCAACTGCCACCTCTGCCGCCGCCACGGCAATGACGAAGACCGCAAACACCTGGCCGACTAAAGCTTCCGGAGTAACATATCTCGAAATAGCGACAAGGTTTACATTTACCGCAGTTAACATGACTTCAAGACCCATTAAAATGGCTATCGCGTTCCGTTTAGCCAGGGCCCCGAACAACCCTATGCAGAACAGAGTACCGCTAAATACCAGGAAGTGATTTAAACCGATCATGAGGTCTTTTTCACCTCTTTCGCTATGATTATTGCTCCCAATAAAGCAACCAGCAACAGAACGGCAACTACTTCAAAAGGAACAATAAACTTGGTTAACATGAGCTCCGCGATATGGCCTACAGTCTCCACCGGCGGCGCGTTTTCACTGACCGGCCAGTCCGTCATAAGAACCATAATTGCGTTAATCACAATCAATGCCAGGGAAACAAGTCCCGCCAGAGCCGCGTTTTTGGAAAACAGGTTGGTCTGTTTCATGTTTCCCCGTACGGTCAGCATGATACCGAAAATAATGAAGATGGTAATGGCTCCTCCGTAAACGAGTATTTGAACCGCTGCCAAAAAATCAGCCTGCAGCATCATATAGATTGCAGCTACTCCGAGAAACGTCACTACCATGAATAGAGCGCTATGAAAAATATTTTTGTTCAGTACCATTAATAACGCTGACCCTAGTGTGATTACGGCTATAATCCAAAACATGATATTCATCAGAATTTTTTCACCCCTTAACTAGCCTGTGCAGATTCTTCATCTTCTTTGGCCGGTTTGGCCGGCTTTTCGTCATCCGGGGACGGAACATAACTGCTGAAAAGGTCAAGATTAACGTCTTCCCGGAAGTACTTGGTCAGCTCGAAATCCTTTGTCCAAAGCAGGGCCTTGGTAGGACATGCTTCTACGCAAAAACCGCAAAACAGGCATCTTTCCAGCATTACCTTGTAACCGGTTAATCTTTTCTTGTTATTCTCATCTTTTTCGGACTCGATTTTGATACAGTTGTTTGGACAGGAGTTCGCGCACAACCCACAGGCAATGCATTTAGGTACTTTTAATGTAAGAGAACCTTTAAAACGGTCGGGTAATACAGGTCTTTCTTCGGGGTACTGTTGAGTAATTTTCCTTTCAAAAAAGTGTTTTAAAGTAATGCTGAGTCCTTTAATAAGGCCTTGTCCGTACACTCTATCACCACCCTAACCAGTTATCATCCGGTAAATGTAAATTCCAACCCCTGTGACAAGAATATTAGCCAGTGAAACAGGAATCAGAAATTTCCAACCAAAATGCATCAAGTGGTCGATGCGGATCCTGGGATAGGTCCACTTAACCCACATAAACAGGAAGATCATGAAATAAATCTTGATCAACAGCCAAAGGAACGGTGGAATAAATGTAAGACCGAAGGGCGCATTCCAGCCCCCGAGGAACATAATTGAAGCGATGGTCGAAACGGCTACCAGGTTTCCGTATTCGGCAATCATCCAGATTGCGTACCGGATCCCGGAGTACTCGGTAAAATAACCCGCAACCAGTTCCTGCTCGCCTTCTGCCAGGTCAAAGGGGCCCCTGTTGGTCTCTGCTACGGTCGCGATGAAGTAAATGATGAAGGCGATGCCCTGCGGAATAATAAACCACATGTGTTCCTGAGCTTTTACGATGTCACTGAGCCGTAAAGACCCGACCATCATTATGACACCTAACAATGAAAACACCATTGGGATTTCGTAGCTGATCATCTGGGCTACGGTTCTCATCCCGCCGAGCAGGGAGTATTTATTGTTGGAAGCAAATCCACCCATCAGCAGTGATATGGTTGCTGTGGAACCAATGGCAATAAAATAGAAGATACCGATATTAAGATCCTCAAGAATCATCCCCTCTCCCAGGGGGATAACAGCCCAGGCTAGAATAGCGGTGATGAAAAGCGTAATGCTTGCAATCCTGAATACCGGTTTATCGGCGGCAGCCGGAATTATATCTTCCTTGCCTAAAACCTTAACGATGTCAACCGGAAACTGCAGGAAACCTGCAGGCCCGAGACGGTTTGGGCCTCTGCGCTGCTGGAAAAAGGCGCTGAATTTACGCTCCAACCAAACCAGAACTATCAGATTTAAAAGAATGAAAAGAATTACAGCAAGAGTCCATACAGCAGTTGCTATCATTTCGGTGGTTGTGGCGGAAAATCCCATGCCCATCAGCCAGTCTTTAAGGCCAGTTGCAATAGTATTAGAAATTTGCATGCTTCTTCTCCCCTAAACCCTATTTTTTTTTAACGGTCAATTTCACCTAGAACTATATCAAGAGACGCCAAGGCAACCACTGCATCCATGAGGTGTAGCCCTTTAGCCATTTCAGGGAATATTCCTATGTTAACAAAACACGGCGAATAAATCCGCAGGCGGTAAGGTTTGGTTGAACCGTCACTTACGATGTGGAAGCCTAGGTGCCCCTTGGCGTTTTCTAGGCGGCTGTAAACTTCACCCACGGGAGGTTTGATAACCTTAGGAACCTTAGCCATAACAGGCCCCTCAGGAATACCCTCCATTGCCTGCCTGATGATCTTTATACTTTCTTTCATTTCCTCAATACGGACGATTACGCGGTCAAAAGTATCGCCGTTCTGTCTGACAGGTACATTAAACTTAAAACGGTCATATACGCTGTAAGGCTCGTCTCGTCGCAAGTCGGTGTCAACGCCCGATGCCCTGAGGTTCGGACCGGTAAAACCGTAATCAAGGGCCATTTCCCTGGATACGGGCGCTACTCCTACTGTCCGGGCCCTAAAGATTTCGTTACCGAGAAGGATGCCTTCATATTCTTCAATGGCAGCCGGCAGTTTGTTTAAAAGTTTGTCGAGCTTGTTCATGAATCCGTCGGGCAGGTCGGCTGCAACACCGCCAAATCTCATGTAGTTATGCATAAGTCTCTGACCTGATACCATTTCAAGCAGGTCAAGCACTTCGTCCCTGTCACGGAACCCGTAGAACCAGGCGGAAGCGCCAGCAACGTCCAGGGCCATGGAGGCAAAGTATATGCCGTGGCTGGCAATACGTTGCAGTTCGCCCACAATGACCCTGATATACTCAGCTCTTTCGGGTATCTCTTCGGTTATTCCCATCAACTTTTCCACGGCCATTACATAGGCCCACTCATTGAGCATTCCTGCTACATAATCAAGCCTGCCGTTGTAGGGGATGAACTGAGTATATGTGCGGGATTCAGCCAGTTTTTCTATTCCGCGGTGCAGATAACCCAAGTGGTTTACAGCTTTGGTAATATATTCTCCCTCAAGGTTTAGCACACAGCGAAATACACCGTGGGTACTGGGGTGGTGAGGTCCCAAATTCAGGGTTAGTTCTTGTGTTTTTAACATTATTTCTACACCTCTACAATCCCGTAATTAGAATCCACAGTTCTTACTCCTATGCTTGCATTTTCCAGTCTTTACGCAGCGGATGGCCGACAAAATCATCGACCAGCAAAATTCTCTTCAGGTTGGGGTGCCCGGTAAAGAGTATTCCCATCAAATCATAGGCTTCCCTTTCCTGGACATTTGCCGCGTTCCAGACAGAGGTTATTGAGGGAACCTGGGGGTTCACTTTGTCCAATTCGACTTTAACTGTAAGCTTATGAAGATGTGTCAATGAATTAAGATGATATACCACGGTGAAATTCTCGGGGTAATCCACCGAGTTCAGGTTCATTAAAACCTTAAAATCATATTTTGGATTATCCCGCAACTCCTGCATAACCTCTACCAGTTTTTCCGGCTTTACTTTTATAGACTGGTTAGTATTGTCCTCGAAAACCTCGGCACAATTGCCAAATTTCTGATTAAGCTCGCCCACAAGAGCTTCACGGTCAACAATCTTATCCATTAGCTTTCAACCTCGCGATTTTCTTGGGATTGGCAACCTTTTCCCGGAGCTGAAGAATTCCGTAAATCAATGCTTCCGGCCTGGGTGGGCATCCAGGAACGTAAACATCCACCGGTAAAAATGTGTCTCCTCCCAAAACAACGTTGTAAGAGTCGGTAAACGGCCCGCCGCTTATTGCACAACTCCCCATGGCCAAAACATATCTGGGTTCGGCCATTTGTTCATAAAGGCGTTGCACAACGGGCTGCATCTTCTTGGTAATGGTTCCGGCAATAATCATGAGGTCGCACTGCCGCGGAGAAGGGCGAAAAACCTCTGACCCGAACCTGGCAAGGTCGTATCGCGTATCGGCCGTAGCCATCATTTCAATGGCACAGCAGGCAAGACCAAAGGTCAGTGGCCAAAGGGAACGCGACCGACACCAATTGAACGCCGCTTCGACGGTACTCATGATGATGTTGTTTTGGACCAATTCCTCAACTTGGTTTTCTTTTATTACATCCATTCTAACGCCCCTTCCTTCCATGCGTACCAAAATCCGATTATTAGAATCGCAATAAAGATAAACATTTCAACCATTGCAAATAACCCCAGACTCTGGAATTTCACTGCCCAGGGATAGAGGAAGATTGTTTCAACGTCAAATGCCAAAAACACTAATGCATACATAAAATAACTGATCTTAAACTGTATCCAGGTATCACCTTGGGTATCCAAACCGCATTCGTAGGTTAACAGCTTAGCCGGCGTTGGTTTTTTGGGGTGAAATAATCTGGACAGCGCTAACAATAACCAGGGAAAGACTATACCCCAAACTAAGATAACGGCCAGCCCTCCGAACTTAGTTAACATTGTTTCCCTCCTTTCGTTGTTATTTTAAACAACCACTCCCTCTATCTATATCCACAAAAGCACCCACGCTAAGGCAGTTTTGAATTTTGTGACTCTCTGAAAATTCTTGAAATTCGATACCCTTAGTATGGGTTGCTTCTCTGGCTAAAGGCGATTCTTCTTTTTAAAGCTTAAGATCTTGTTTACAAAAACGGTTGGACTGGTCATTAAGTCAATTTCCGCTCCATTGCCGACTTCTTTTCCCTCGGCGCTCATTATTATTCTTACGGTAGGCCTGATTGGCAGGGCCCTGTTGACATTGACAACTATGCCAATTTCTCCTGTAC
>DYZU01000050.1 GCA_022735835.1 Thermincola sp.
CTCACGCTTTTGTGTTCGCGGGCCGGTGGACGATATAACGCCGTTTTTCGGAACACACCTGCCCCCTGTTATCGCTTAAATCTCTTTTATCAACAGGCCCAGTTACTTATTGGGTTTGTGGACAAAATTACTTTGGCAAAAAAGAAGGGCTGACTGCTTTTGAGGTTTTTCTTGTGTCGGTGAAACCCAAGGTTTCGCGAAAACTGAGGTTAGTTGGGCAGACGAACAACACCGAAAAACAGAAAAAAGCAGTCAGCCCTTCTTTTGGGACAGGGACCTCTTGACATACCCAGCAGGGGTATGTTAAATTACAGGTATCACTATACCCCTATGGGGTATACATAATTTGATTTTAAACAAGGAGGGCTGTTCCATGGCTGATATCACCAGGAGAGAATTCTTTAAAAGAACCATTGCTTCAGGAGTGGCGGCAGGACTGATTATGAGCGGAACCGGTAAGTTTGCGGAAGCTTCCTCCGGCACACATCCTGTGGGAACCTTTATTGATTTAACTGTTTGCGATGGCTGCAGGGGCTTGGAGGTGCCCAAGTGTGTAACCGCCTGCCGGTCCAAGAACAAGGACAGGTTTCCGGTGCCTGCCAAAGAGATTCCAAACTATTGGCCCCAGAAGAAAAAGGAAGACTGGTCTGACAAGAAAGGCCTGACAACCAGGTTAACGCCGTATAACTGGACATTTGTCCAGAAGACAAAAGTGGAACACAACGGGAAAACTCATGTTTTAAATATACCCAGGAGGTGTATGCACTGTACCAATCCGCCGTGCGCAAAGATTTGTCCTTTCAGTGCCCAGACCATTACTGAAGAGGGAGCTGTAGTCATCAATCCTGAAACGTGCATGGGGGGCGCCAAGTGCCGGGAAGTGTGTCCGTGGGGCATCCCGGCCCGCCAGGCAGGTGTGGGGATATACATGAAATTAATGCCCGACATCGCCGGTGGCGGGGTTATGTACAAATGCGACCTTTGTATTGACCTGGTTAGGGCCGATAAACAACCGGCATGCGTGGACGCTTGTCCCAGGGACGCCATTAAGTTTGGGGCCCGGCCGGAAATGTTACAACAGGCCAGGGAAAGGGCAAAAGAGATCAACGGGTTTATATACGGTGAAAAAGAAAACGGCGGTACTTCCACTTTTTATGTGTCACCAGCTCCGTTCGAAAAAATTCATCAGGCCTTAATGGAGCAAAAAGCGCAACAGCCAAATCCGGAAGCGCCCGGTTACCCGGGTATGCCGGTAAATGTGGGCAATTTCCTGGATACGCCCAATGGCATTGCCGCCGGAATCCTGGTTGCTCCTATCGCCGGTATATTTGCAGCCGGTTACAAGGCTTATAAAACCATGAAAGGAGAAAATACCGATGGCCGCTAAAATAGATCTGAAAAACAAGAAAGTGCTCCGTCATTCGGCAACTGTCCGCTTGATTCACTGGACCGTCACTGTTTCCACTTTTTTGCTTATCTTCACGGGTCTGGGCCAGATGCCGGTGTACAAAAGGTACATGGTGGACCGGCTGCCGGGTCTGGCCTGGTCATCCGATTTTTCCATTACCTTACTCATCCATTACCTGGCTGCCATCGCCTTGGTTTTCGCGGCCACGTTCCACCTGGTATTTCACGGCCTGCGCAGGGATTTTCATATTCTTCCGCGGCGGGGAGATTTCAGGGAATCTTACCTGATTATCAAAGCCATGCTGACCAAATGCCAAGAACCCCCGTGTCATAAATACCTGGCCGAGCAGAGGCTGGCCTATGTGTTTATAGCCTCAAGCCTGGCGCTTACTATCGTAACCGGTATATTTAAGGTGGTGAAAAACTTTCCCGGTGTCTATTTTTCGGACGGTTTGCTAAACTGGATGACGATGCTTCATAATTTAGGCACATTTTTGGTTATCTTCGGTATCCTCGCCCACCTGGCCGCTTTTATATTCAAAGAAAACAGGGCCCTGCTGCCCGGCATGTTCACGGGCCAGGTCGACCTGGATTATATAAAGCACAGGCACTGTCTCTGGTATGACGAGCTGTGCCGGGAAAAGGACTTAAATACCCCGGCCGGCCCAAATAAAAACCTGGTAGCCTGAAACGTTGAAGGGGGTTCGCCTCCTTCTTTTTATTCTGTTGGTATTTGTCGCAAAAAACTATTATAATATAAGCAGGTCATTAGAAAAGGAGAGTTTTATGCTGGACGCGGCGGCGATTGTTCTGGCCGGGGGAAAAAGCGCCCGCATGGGCCAAAATAAGGCTTTGGTCACGGTAAACGAACACAAAATGATAGAAGGGGTAGTCCGGGAACTGGAGAAAATTTTCCCCGAGATAATAATTTCAGCTAATGGTAATACATTAGCTGACTTAGGAGTCAGAGCAGTCCCCGATATTTTTTCAGGACACGGGCCGCTGGGGGGAATACATGCCGGCCTGAAGGCTTCCGGCCATCACGTGAACTTTGTGGTGGCCTGTGATATGCCTTTTCTTGACGTCGGGCTGGCGGCTTACATGGTTCATGCGGCTCCCGGTCATGATGCCGTAGTCCCTAAACTGGGAGAGTACTACCAGCCTCTTTTTGCGGTTTACACAAAAGGATGTATAGCGGCAATTGAAAGCCAGCTCAAACGCGGCCATAACAGGATAGTTTCTTTTTATTCCGAAGTGAACATAAAATTTGTCGGAATGGACGAAATTAAGAGATACGGAGACCCTGAGAGAATTTTTTTCAATGTCAACACACCAGGAGATTTGAAATTGGCCAAGGTCATGGCTGTACGCGGCCGGGAGGGAAAAAAATGGACCCGAGATACAACTTAGTGCAGGCATGGCGAATTAATAAAGACGGTGCCCGGGAATTCATCGAGGACCCGGTAACCAGGGAAAGTCCTTTAACCATTTATTTTAACGACCGGGAACTGGTGACCCTGCTGTGTACCTTTGAGTATGTTGATGAGCTGGCCGTCGGGTTTCTGTATTCCGAGGGGTTTGTCAGGTCAAAAGAGGATATCCGGGAAATAAAAACTGACTCCGGGGAAGGGGTTGTCAAAGTAGTCGGGCGCAATCCCGCGGTTATTGCCGAACAGACATTTTTAAAACGCTATATAACCACAGGATGTGGCAAAGGAACAAGCTTTTATCATCTTTCCGACGCCGTTTGCCGGCCGGTGGAAAGCGGCTGGCGTGTAGAGTCTTCCCGGTTATTTAACTTGATGGTCCAGGCCCAGCGCAGGTCTGAACTGTTCAAAACGACCGGCGGCGTGCACAGTTCCGCTCTCTGTACAGGCGATGAAATAATGTTTTTCAGGGAAGACATCGGCAGACACAATACTGTTGATAAGTTAATCGGCCGGTGTTTCCTTGACGGTATTGACACGAGTGATAAGATACTGCTTACCACCGGCCGGATTTCCTCGGAAATTCTGGTCAAGGCGGCTAAGCTGGGAGTCCCGCTTATAGCATCCCGGTCCGCGCCTACGGACCTGGCGCTTAAGTATGCCGCAGAGTTGGGAGTTACAGTGGCGGCTTTTGTACGCAACCAAAGAATGAATATTTATACTCACCCGGAACGGGTGGTTCTCTAGTTAGGAGGAAGTGAAGATGATTCCCATTGTGTCTGTGGTAGGCTATGCCAATTCCGGAAAAACGACACTGATAGTCAGGCTTGTTCAGGAATTTAAAAACCGGGGATATAAAGTGGCCACTGTTAAACATCATCACGCGGATTTTGAGATGGACGTGCCCGGTAAAGACACCTGGCATCATGCCCGGGCCGGCGCTGACACGGTAGTCCTGGCATCCCCGGGCAAGGTTGCTTTAATTGAGAAAACCGGCCGCGAACTGACTCTTGATGAAATCGCCGGCAGGATTACGGGCGTGGACCTGATCATTACGGAGGGTTTCAAAAAAGAAAACAAACCCAAAATTGAAGTTTTCAGATCCGATGTCCACCGTGCGCTAATAACTCCGCCGCAAGAACTGCTGGCAGTGGCCGGCGACGCGCATTTCGCAGGTATTCCGTCTTTCGCTCCGGACGATGCCGCCGGCCTGGTTGACTTCCTGGTGGAAAAATTGTCCCTTTAACAGTGGCTGCTGACCACCGGCCACTGACCACTGATATGGGGAGGCTGAGAGATGAAAGATTACACTGAATACCTGGCCAAGATCCCTTTGTTCCGGGACCTGCCCGAAGAAGACTTGCGGGCAATTAGCCGGTTGACCAGAGTCAGGAATTATAAGAAAAACATGCTGATTTTTATGGAAGGAGAGCCGGGAGAAGCCCTGTATTTTATTATTTCCGGCAAAGTCAAGATTTCCAAGATGACAGAAGACGGCAGGGAGCAAATCCTCCATATACTCCAGGACGGAGACGTTTTTGCCGAAGTCGTGCTGATTGACCGCGGCCCGTACCCGGCTACAGCCGAGGTTATAGAGGCCGGTCAGATTGGAATGCTGATGAACGATGACCTGGAAAACCTTATCAGGACGAATGCGGAAATTGCCCTTAAACTTCTCAGGATAATGAGCAACAGGCTACGGCTGGCCCAAATCCAGGTACGCGACCTGGCTCTCAAAGACACCTACGGGAGGCTGGCCAGTATGCTGCTGATGCTGGCCAAAGACCACGGGGAGGAGACCGAGTGCGGAATTAAAATAGACCTCCCGTTAAGCCGCCAGGAACTGGCCAACCTCATTGGGACCACCCGGGAAACGGTTACAAGAATACTGGGTGATTTTAAAAAATTTAAGTGTATCGACTTGGAGAAGCAAGCGATAACCATTATTGATGAAGCTAAACTTAAAACGTGGTTATAGAGGGGCTCTCCGCTCTCCGGAACACACCTGCCCTTCCATAATCTAATTCGAAACGGAAGGAGGCCGGTAAATGGGCCACATGGTCAATCCGGACCGGGAGTACCGTTTGCTACAGCAGAGACTTGACCGCAATGTCACCGGCGCTCCCGAATCCCCGGTCTTCATGAAGATTCTGAAACTGCTTTTCACTCCCGAGGAAGCCAACCTGGCGAGGCGTCTTCCCACCATGTTTACTACCCTTGATACCCTATCCCGCAGGTTGAAGATTCCCGAGGATGAACTGGATGGTAAAATCACTGCGTTAGCAGAAAAAGGACTGGTATTTGATGTGGAGTACGCAGGCCGGCGCTACTTTTCACTGGCCCCGGTGGTGATAGGTTTTTTTGAATTTACTTTCATGCGGACCGGTGAAGATTTGCCAATGAAGGAATTAGCCCGTCTTTTTCAAGAGTATATGACGGGTGACGGCCGTTTTAGCCATTCGGTTTTCCAGGGTCAAACCCAAATCGGCAGGGCGCTGGTCCGTGAAGAGGCGATTCCGGACACCGAGTATGCAGAAATTCTGGACTGGGAACGGGCAAGCTTTATTGTGAGGTCAGCTTCCATCGTGGGAGTTTCCCGCTGCTCCTGCCGCCATAAGGCCAGCCACCTGGGAAAAGTATGTGATGCGCCCCAGGATGTTTGCCTTAGTTTCAACTGGGCCGCGGAAACTTTAATCCGCAGGGGTATCACCCGAGCTGTCGACACCAGGGAGGGAATGCGGATTCTTGAGGCGTGCCAGGAGGCAGGGCTGGTCCAGATCGCCGACAACGTCCAGCGCGGTATGACCTATATTTGTAATTGCTGCGGTTGTTGTTGCGGTATGCTGAGCGCGATGAAAACTTTGAATTTACGTAGCGCAGTTGTCACCTCCAATTGGATTATGGAGGTCACTCATGAAAAATGTAGGGGTTGCGGGAAATGTGCAGGGGTATGCCCGTTAGGGGCAATCGAAATGAAGCGGGAGGAAGAAGGGCAAAGTAATCGTAAAATGGCGGAATGTGAAGAGAACATCTGTCTGGGGTGTGGCGTATGTTATTCCGCGTGTAAGTTTGGCGCAATTGCCATGAAGCCGCGGGCCAAACGGGTTTTTACTCCGGAGACTGCCTTTGACCGGATTGTTTCTATGGCTATTGAACGGGGCAAACTGGCCAATATCCTTTTCGAAGAGCCGGAAAAACTAAGTCACCGGGCGTTGGGGCGGATTGTGGGCATTCTGGAAAACTCTCCTCCCTTCAAGGCTGCGATGGCTGTTGCGCCTCTCCGGTCAGTTTTTTTGAGCGCAGTTGTTCAGGGGGCAAAATGGAAAGCAGGGAAAATCGGAGAATTATTTCAGTGATATCACCCACTATTTACATGTGACCTATGTCATTGATTTCAGATAAAACGCTGTGATATCATTGGTATAATCAATAAACCGACTGAATTCCGGGGAGGTAACATAAATGGAACTCACCATTGAGCAGCTTACGAGGGCTTTTGAACAACAGGGTTATATAGCCGACCAGGAGACTGTTGTAACAGCATATCTTGCCTTAACACTCCAGAAACCCCTCCTGGTAGAGGGGCCTCCCGGAGTAGGGAAGACTGAGATTGCCAAGGTTCTGGCCAATATCTTTGACACCGAACTGATCAGGCTGCAATGCTACGAAGGACTTGATGAAAACAAGGCTCTTTATGAGTGGAATTACCAGAAGCAGTTAATCAAAATCCAGCTCAGCCAGGTTAACCGGGAGGGCGAGTGCCAAACCGTCGAGGAGGGACTTTTTTCCGCGGAGTATCTCCTGGAAAGGCCGCTCCTCAAGGCTATCCGGGCCGAAAAGAGGCCGGTGCTGTTAATAGATGAAATCGATAAGGTGGACCAGGAGTTTGAAGCCTTTTTATTTGAGATATTGTCTGACTTCCAGGTCTCCATCCCCGAGTGGGGGACCCTTAAGGCCAGGCACATTCCTGTGGTTGTGCTGACCAGCAACGGTGAAAGGGAGCTTTCTGACGGGTTGAAACGCAGGTGCGTTTACCTGTACCTGGATTTCCCGACTCCGGAAAAGGAACTCCGGATTATCACGGCCAAAGTGCCCGGAATTGGCCGGCGCCTTTCCCTGGAAGTGGCCAAAGCGGTCGGTTATATCAGGGATAAGCTGGAACTCAGGAAGAAACCGTCCATTGCGGAAACTCTGGACTGGGCGCGGGCCCTGGTTTCCCTTGATGCTGACAGGCTGACTCCGGAAACGGTTAATCTTACTTTGAATATTATCTTTAAAAATAAGGACGATATTGATTCCTTCCGCCAGAATTTAGGCCCCCAGGAACTGGTCGGTTTTCTGAACGGCACTTCCGGGATAGCAACAGGCGGAAGGGGGTAACCACAGTGAAAAACGATGCCCTCAAGGAGGAACTTCTGGAGCGGGCTATCGAGTCGGTTCACAGGTCTGAGGCCAGGGAATATATAGAGAACAACCTGGCCCGGTTTATGCATGTTCTTCGTCATCTGGGACTGCGCATAAGCTCCGCCGAAGCCATCGATGCCGTTAATGCGCTGTCTGCCGTGAACCTCCTGGACCGCAGGCAGGTGGAAACGGCTTTTTTGGCTACTTTGGCCAAGTCGCCGGAAGACAGGCTGATTCTCGACCGCGCTTTTCAGGCATACTTTGTAACTCCGGAAAAAAAAGCCGAAAGAGCCGAAAGGTCAAAACAAGCCAGGGAACGGGAAGCCGAGGAAATCAGCGCGGTAGAAGACGAGCTGAAGTACGAACTGGAGGGCCCGGGAGGGGAGGAAGCCAGGGAAATCAGGGTGCCGCTTACCGAGGAAGAGAAAAAAATATATTCCAAGCTGCCGGCCGACCGGAAGAAAAAGCTCCAGGAATATTTGCAAAAGCAGTTTCAGAGCAACCCGGTTAATAACCCGGAACAGCTCATAACCACTATGATTAAGAGTTCTCTGAACTACTGGAAATACTATCTTAAGTTCCAGGGCGAGGGCCCGCCGGAGGTGGATTACACCGGGGAAGAAGAGATCGATGAAATCCTGCAGGAAGTGGTGGAAAAACTCCGGGCGGAAGAGCTGGTCCTTTACCAGGATATTCAGAAATTAACTGAGGCTGATATGCCGGCAGCGGCAGCGCTGATTTCCAAACTGTCCCGCCGGCTGGCCACCAGGATTTCCAGGCGTTACCGCCGCAGCAAGAAGAGAGAGCGCCTGGATTTGCGAAGGACTATCAGGCATAATATTCGCTACGGCGGGACAATGTTCAGGTTAAAATACAAGACCAAGAAGGTGCAAAAACCAAAAATCCTGCTGATATGCGATGTATCGGGGTCAATGGCCAGGTATGCGGGGTTTGTGCTCCAGTTTATCTTTGGGCTGTCCAGCGTGACCGAGGATATCGAAACCTTTATTTTTTCCGAGGATGTGGAGAGAATTACGGGAGAGATCGATAAATCGCAGTCTTTTGAAAAGACGATGGCGGAAATTATCAACCGGAGTGAAGGCTGGGGCCGGGGAACTGATTTTTATAAAGCCCTGGCGGTGATAGCGGAAAAGCATAAGGGACTGCTCAACAAAGACACGTTTGTGCTTATCGTCAGTGACACCAAGACCCTGAATGCTGAAAAGGCTGCCGCCGGGCTTAAGGATATGAAGAGGAAAGTCAAAGATATTATTTGGCTAAATACCCTGCCCAAAAAGGTATGGGCCGATACTGCCACCGTTTCCTTGTTTCGCCGGTACTGCCGCATGTTTGAGTGCAACACGCTGGCCCACCTGGATAAGATAATGCGGACACAAATGTTAAAATGAACATTGCCTGAAATAACCAACCTTTTTATAGTTTAAGCGCTGGTGCTTTGGGGAACACTTATCACTGAAATTTAAACAATAAAAAGGGAGGTTTTCCAATGGCTCAGCAGGTTCAACAACACATTCATTGCAGTGTGAACAACTGTCATTATTGGGCGGAAGGCAACATGTGCCATGCCAACGAGATTATGGTAACATCAGATAGCATGTCCGATACTCTTCCCGACAGGATCGATGCTCCAATGGCTGCCCAGATAGCGCCGACACCTGTTGAAAATTGCATGGACAGTTGCTGTAAAACCTTTGTCCCTAAGAACTCGAACAAGATTAATGTTGATGGTGTCAGGAAGCAGTAAATTATAACGTCCAGGAGCCGTGAGTTGGCCTGGGCATAATCATCCTGAATTAGCCCGTCACCGGTGTAGTGACGGGTTAGTTATTTCAGGGATTTGTTTTATGCCATGGAAGATGTTAAAATATTGACTAAAACCGGTAATTACCAAAATTACGTAGCAGGAGGCATGATAATGGCGGGAAAAGGAGAGAAAGTTGATATAATTGCATTTGGTGCTCATCCGGACGATGTTGAGATAGGAGCGGGCGCTTTTTTGGCCAAGGAGGCGGCGTTGGGGTACAAGGTAGGAATAGTTGACCTGACCAGGGGTGAGATGGGTTCGCGGGGAACTCCCGATATCAGGGCCGGGGAAGCTGACAGGGCGGCTCAAATCCTGGGCGCTGTTTGGAGGCTCAACCTGGAGATGCCGGACGGTAATATCTCTGTCGAGCGGGAAAGCGTCATGAAGGTGGCCCGGGTACTCAGGGAATACAGGCCCTCAATAGTCCTGGCCCCTTACTGGGATGACCGCCACCCGGATCATGTCAAAACCAGCCAGCTGATCACGGAGGCTCATTTCAAGGCCGGCCTGCAGAAGCTTGAACCGGAGCTTGAAGCTTTCAGGCCCAACGTTATACTTTACTATTTTTTAAACAGAATGGAAAAATACTCGTTTATAGTTGATGTTTCGGATTATTACCGCCAGAAGCAGGAGGCTGTAAGCGCACATCATTCCCAGTTCGGGCCCGGGGGTTTGAAGCCGCTGGCTGCCCTTGGCGTTAAAGCGCCCCTGCAGTTTATCGAAAGCCGGGACCGGTTCCAGGGAGCACAGATAGGAACCGCTTACGGGGAGGCTTTTTTGGTGAAGAATGCTATTCCCATAGACGACCCTATGAAAATCTGGGGGAGTTAGGATGAGGATTGGAATTGTTTGCTATCCATCTTACGGCGGCAGCGGGGTAGTGGCCACGGAACTGGGGAAAAGGCTGGCCCTGCGGGGACACGAGATCCACTTTATCTCTTATGACCGTCCTTTTAAGCTGGACATGTTTCACCAGAACATATACTATCATGAGGTTGAAGTTTTGGATTACCCCCTGTTTAAGTTCCCGCCATACATGATAGCCCTGGCCGGCAAAATTGCGGAAGTAGCCAAGTGGGCGGAGCTGGACCTGGTCCATGTCCATTACGCTATACCGCATGCGGTCAGCGCTTTTTTGGCCAAACATCTGCTGAGAAACAAAAACCTGCCGATTGTGACAACCCTTCATGGGACTGATATAACTGTGGTGGGGCATGAACCGCAGTTTTTTGATATTACCCGATTCAGCATAGAGGAGAGTGATATGGTTACTGCCGTGTCCCAGTTTTTAAAAGAGGAAACCGTACATATATTTAAAATAGCCAAGGACATCCAAGTAATATATAATTTCATAGACCCGGAAGAATACCGCCGGAGAAATATTCCGGAACTCAAGATGAGATACGCCGGCCCCGGTGAAAAAATTCTCACCCATATCTCGAACTTCAGGCCGGTCAAAAGGCTGAAAGATGTGGTTGACGTTTTTGCCAGGGTGAACAGTGTTATTCCGAGTCGCCTGCTGATGATCGGAGATGGTCCCGAAGGACCGGCTGTCCACCAGTATATTGAGTCAATCGGCCTGACGGAAAGAGTTTACTTCCTGGGCAAACAGGAGAGAGTTGTGGAACTGTTGTCAATTTCGGACCTTTTCTTACTGCCTTCCGAAAAGGAAAGCTTCGGCCTGGCCGCCCTGGAGGCCATGGCCTGCGGGACCCCGGTAATTGCGTCTACGGCCGGTGGCTTGCCTGAAGTCGTCAGAGACGGTGAGACCGGGTATCTGCTGCCTGTCGGCAGCGTTCAAGAAATGGCCGACAAGGCGGTTGCGGTACTGAAAGATTCCCGAAAGTGGCAGCAAATGTCGGAAAACGGAAAACTTCATTCGGCACAGAATTTCCATATTGACCGGGTCATATCAAAATATGAAAAACTATACCAGGAAATAACATAAAAATAGACAAGAAACGTCAAAAAAAATATAAATAGCCATCAAAACAGGTAAGTCCAGGTTGACTGGCGGGGTAAAACAGGATATACTATTATCAGTTACTTAATGGCAATTATTACTAATCCAATTGGCATCTGGGGTAAAAACAACAGTTATTGGGAATTAAGAAAGGGAGATGCAAAAATGGCCAAAGCGACCAGAATGACCAAACAGAAGAAGGTGATCCTTGAGATATTACAGAACAGCAAGTGTCATCCTTCCGCGGATTGGGTGTATGAACAGGCCAAGAAGTTGGTGCCCGATATAAGCCTGGGTACGGTTTACCGCAATCTGAACGTCCTGAGAGACTCCGGTGAAATTATTGAACTGAATTACGGGAGTACATCCAGCCGTTATGACGGTAACCCGGAGAACCATTATCACTTCTACTGTGAAAAATGCAACCAGCTATTTGATGTGGCAATTCCTGTTTACCAGGGGTTGGACAAAATGGTCCAGGACACGACAGGTTTTGAAGTAAGGCATCACCGGATGGAGTTCTACGGTCTGTGCAACCGGTGCAAAGAGTAATTTGACAACGGATCAATTAGACAGCCCAGAAAAAAACCAAGCGCCAAAATTTCATTACGCTTGGTTTTCATCATTTCTGAGCAGGTAATACTGATACAGTTACAATTCAAAACTGTCGCCGGGCTGCAAAACCGTTACCGGAATACCTGTTTCATTTTCCACTGCTTTTTTGAATTCCGCGGGATCCTGGGTAATAATGTCCCAAGTATTGTAATGTGTAGGAATGACGTGTTTTGGTTGCAACAGCTTGACCGCTTCCAGGGCATCTTCCGGTCCCATGGTGAAATTATCGCCGATTGGCAGGATGGCCAGGTCAATGGGGTGGAGCCTGCCGATGAGCGCCATGTCCCCGAACAGGCCGGTATCACCTGCGTAGTAGATGGTCTTCCCACCGGTGAACAGCAGAAAACCGCAGGGCTGCCCCAGGTATTCGACGGGATTGGAGCCAATTGAACTGCCGTGTAACGCCAGAGTCATTTTTACCGTAAAATCGCCAAAGTTGTGTTTTCCCCCGATATACATGGCGTGGGTCCTGGCGCCCCTGACGCTGCAGTACCGGGCCACTTCGGTAATGGTGACAATAGTGGCATTGTTCCTTTTGGCTATCTCTACAGCATCACCCATGTGGTCGGAGTGGCCGTGGGTTACCAGGATCCAGTCTGTTTTAATCTCATCGGGCCTGACTACGGCCTGCGGGTTATCTTGGAGGTAGGGGTCAATGATTAAAGTTGTCTTACCGGTCTGTAGTTCAAAACAGGCATGCCCCAGGAATTTTAACAGCATTTCATAACACCTCCTTTGCAATTTTTTTCACAGATTATTTTCTAATGATGGTTGTTAATTTAAGAATACCAGTCTATCCATTTGCAGGCAAGAGGAATTAACGTGTAATGGTTCCGCTGTTTTATAGAGGAAAATGTAGAAAAATGTAGAATATTATTTACAACTGCTCCTTGATGGTTTCAAGGCAGAAGCCTCGCTCCTTGTGGGCGCGGTGGTTCACATCATCCTTCTGTCAGGGTGGTCATAAAATGGTCAGATTGCTATTAATAGGCATTGCAGTATTAATTTTGATGCTTGCCAAGAAAGGTCCCGGTTATCGACTGGTAATTAGTATGGCGGTGACCACCATAATTATAGTTTCATTGGGGGCTTTCCTTGTCCCCGATACACCTGGTACGCTAGAAGAAGGTATCGGAAAACCGCCACCCGAAGTGAAAAATGAAAACCAAGAAACGTTGGACAGGTCAAACCAGGCGTATGTCAATGGTTTAAAAGCCATCAACAGGAAAGACTATTCCACGGCTATAGGATTTCTTATCCAGGTAGTTCCGGAAGATGAACACTATCAAGATGCCCGGGCGGCACTGGAACGAGCCCAGCGGGAGCGTGACAGGCAGTTGCTGGCCGAGGGTAAAAGCAAAATCGAGGCTGGGGACTACGAGGCAGCTGTAAAAATCTTTGAAAAGATACTGGCCTATAGTCCCGGTTTTGCGGAAGCAAAGGAGCTCAAAAGGCAGGCCGAGGAAAAAATAAGGGCCCAGCAAATCAAAGAGACCGACAAAACTCCCGCTATAGACTGGGGAGCGGCCAAAAACCGCATGACCAAGTGGGACTACGGGCCGGGAACGGTGGGCATTGCCGTCGACCGGACCAGGGTTTCCACTTCAGTAAACACGGATTTTGGGTTCCATTACGAGGCCCGGGACAATGACGGGCAATATGTCTGGCTCCTGGTATCTGCCATCAACAGCGGAGGCATTTCTGTTACTGTCAGTACGGATGACTTTACCCTGTCCACTGTGGACGGTAACATGGTAGCCCGGAATGAAGCAACTTTTTCGCAGGACTACTTTAAGACCGTGAACCTGAGTCCAGGTAAGACTACCAGTGGATGGATAATTTTTTTTATGCCGAAGAACAACCGGTACTTACTGCGTTATCATGGCCCGGGCGGGCCGGTGGAGAAAGGCATAGTACTTTAAAGCTAAACAAAAGGGAGTATGGGGTTGCACGGCAATCCCTAAATTTTTTCTCACGGCTTTTTTATTTCCCCCCACCCGGATTATCAAGCTTCTGCCTTGGTACGGTCCGGTAACATGCCGGCTGGCAGGAAATTGTCGTTACGCGGAGAATGAGTACTAATGTGCGAAATCCATTTGAAACAAAAGGAGGAAGTTATAATGCTGTCTATTCTTCTTATCCTGATTGTGCTAGTGGGAGCTCTTGCGCTGGTCAAAGCGGCCGGTTCGGCGAACAGGGCCGCTGAAGAGGCCGGCTCGGAAATGCCTTATCTGAAAAGGGAACACCTGTTTAATGAAACAGAACGGTTATATTATAAAACCCTCAGTCAGGTTGTTCAAGGCGGTAATTATTCCGTATTTGTCAAAGTTCCGCTTTTGGATTTACTGGAGTTGCCCAGATCCACAAGTAACTGGATTACTCACTGGAACAGGGTTAGTTCAAAATACATGGACTTTGTGGTCTGCGACAAGGAAAACTTCAAACCGTTGGCAGCCATCAAGCTGGACGGGGTTTCACCCGGAAATGCGGGAGACAGTTTCCTGGACAAGGTTTTTGACCATGTAGGATTGCCTTATTTGAAGGTTCAGGCCGGGGATTTGGACGATCCCGCAGAGGTTTCCCGCCAACTTGGGCAAATTTTAAACCTCCGGACCAGCGCCGCCGGGTCTGAATCGGATTAAAACATAAGCAGGCGGTTCCTTTTGGCGGGGAGGTATCAATATGACCGAAGTCACAAAGGAAAAGAGAAGGTATTACCGGGTAAACATTAACAAGAAAGCAAAATGCAAATTTCTGGAGGTTGGTGGGACCAGGTTTAACCTCTTGTCAACTGTTGATGTGGAGGTCCGGCTCAATAACCTGAGTCCCGGCGGAGCCTGTATCGACCTGGAGGGCAGCCTCGGCGCATGTGCGGTCCAGGAAAACACTGTTATCGAACTCGAGATTCCTGCCCCGGGTCAACCGATTACTTTAAAAGGCAAGGTAATATGGTGTGTAAAAACAGCTACCGGAGTTAAAGCAGGTCTGGGTTTTGACGAAATAACTGAAGGGGAAAGAGAAAAACTCCTGCAATATTTGAAGGATGAATTGAGATACACCCGGGTTTAAGTAGGAAATAATATCGGACAAGGCGAATTTTATATGGTAAACTTTTGGCATTGTTCGGAGGCTTTGCTATGTCCCACGACTTTGTCCACCTGCATGTTCATACGGAATACAGCCTTCTAGACGGGGCGGCCCGCATCAAGGAACTGGTGGCGGCCGCCGCCCGAAAAGGTATGAAGGCCCTGGCCATTACTGACCACGGGTCTATGTTCGGTGTAATTGATTTTTATAAAGAGTGCCGCCAGGCAGGAATCAAGCCCATCCTGGGATGCGAGGTTTATGTGGCTCCCAGGACCATGGAAGACAGGGAGCCGGGCCGGGACGACGCCAATTACCACCTGGTGCTGCTGGCTGAGAATGCAAAGGGTTACAGGAACCTCCTGCACATTGTTTCCCAGGCGTATATCCGGGGTTTCTATTATAAGCCCAGGACGGACAAGGAGACCCTGCGGAGGCACAGCGAAGGACTTATTGCTTTAAGTGCCTGCCTGGGCGGCGAAGTGGCCACGGCGGTTGCCAACAGGCAGTTTGACCGGGCCCGGGAAGCAGCACGGGAGTATGAAGACATTTTTGGTAAGGGCAATTTCTATCTGGAGCTTATGGAACATGGTTTGGCCGGACAGGCGGCGGTTAATGCCGAACTCGTCAGGATGAGCCGGGAAATGAATATTCCGCTGGTGGTAACGAACGACATTCATTATGTAAAGAGGGAAGACGCCGAGGTTCAGGAAGTACTGTTGTGTATAGGCACCGGACGGACCGTGGAAGATGAGGACAGGATGCAGTTCGGAACCCCGGAGTTTTACCTGAAGGACGGGCGGGAAATGGCCCTCCTGTTCGGTGAGCACCGGGAGGCACTGGCCAATACCGTGGCAATAGCCGAAAGATGTAATCTCGTCCTTGATTTTGACAGCGCTTATCTTCCTGATTACCGCATTCCCGAAGGGTATACTGTGGAAACATACCTCCGGAAGATATGCCTTGAAGGCCTGGACAGGCGTTATCCCAACGCGGGCAAGGAAATCAGGGACAGGTTGGAATATGAGCTTAAGGTAATCAATGAGATGGGTTTCCCGGGTTATTTTCTGATAGTCTGGGATTTTATCAGGTTCGCCAGGGAAAACGGGATTCTTGTGGGGCCCGGCCGGGGCAGCGCAGCCGGCAGTTTGGTGGCTTACGTGCTGGGTATCACCAACATCGACCCCCTGAAATATGACCTGCTGTTTGAAAGGTTTCTCAATCCCGAACGGGTGAGCATGCCTGATATTGATATAGATTTTTGCTATGAAAGACGCGAGGAAGTAATCCGTTATGTAATTGAGCGATACGGAGCCGACCGGGTGGCCCAGATCATCACTTTTGGGACCATGGCGGCCAGGGCTGCCATCAGGGATGTGGGCAGGGCGCTGAACATGCCGTACTCCGATGTGGACCGGGTGGCTAAAATGATTCCTGCCGAACTGGGTATGACCCTGGATAAGGCGCTTGCTGCCGGCAGTGAGCTCCGGCAGTTATATGATTTAGATCCCGGAGTGAGAAAACTGCTGGACATGGCCAGGGCTATAGAAGGAATGCCCAGGCACGCTTCAACCCATGCCGCCGGTGTGGTTATCGGGCGGGAACCGCTGACGGCGTATCTCCCCCTGTACAAGTCGACCGACGGGGTGGTGGCCACCCAGTTTCCCAAGGACACCGTAGAAGAAATCGGTCTCCTGAAAATGGACCTGCTAGGACTAAGAACTCTTACGGTCATCCGTGATGCCGTTAATATAATCAAGCAAACTACTGGACAGCAAATAGATATCGAAAAGATCCCCCTGGATGACCACACTACTTTTCAGATGCTTGGCAAGGGAGACTCCATCGGGGTGTTCCAGCTGGAAAGTTCAGGCATGCGGGCTATCCTTAAGGAATTAAAACCGGAGGTCTTTGAGGATATAATCGCGCTGGTGGCCCTGTACCGTCCCGGCCCGCTGGGAAGCGGCATGGTAGAGGACTTCATCAGGCGTAAACATGGGGAAAGCCCTATCGAATACCTTCACCCTTCTTTAAAACCTATTCTACGGGAGACATATGGAGTTATCCTTTACCAGGAACAGGTCATGCGGATTGCCAGTGACCTGGCCGGTTTTACCATGGGAGAAGCCGATTTGCTCAGAAGGGCTATGGGCAAAAAGAAGCCCGAGGTCATTGCGGGGCTACGCAGCCAGTTTGTGGAGGGAGCCAAAAACAAGGGAATAGAACCGGAAACGGCCGGCCAGATCTTCGACCTGATGGAGTATTTTGCCGGCTACGGTTTCAACAAAAGCCACAGTACCGCCTATGCCATGGTTTCTTACCAGACCGCTTACCTGAAGGCCAATTACCCGGTGGCCTTTATGGCGGCCCTGCTGACCAGTGTCATGGACTCTGCCGACAAAGTGGCACTGTACATCGAAGAATGCCGCAAAGCGGGAATTGATGTTCTGCCTCCTGATGTCAATGAAAGCCTGGTCAATTTTACTGTGGTAGGCGACAAAATCAGGTTTGGACTGGCTGCCGTCAAGAACGTGGGGCGCGGCGCCATCGAAGCCATAATCGAAGTCCGCAAAGAGGAAGGCCCGTTTAAGTCATTCCAGGATTTCTGTGACCGGATCGACCACCGCCAGGTAACCAAGAGAGTCCTGGAAAGCCTCATCAAATGCGGGGCGGTGGATTCCCTGGGATCCAGCCGGGCCCAGCTGATGCAGGCCCTGGACAGTTGTGTCAACGCGGCCCTGAAGAGGCAGAGGGACAGGGAAAACGGACAGATATCCCTGTTTGACATAGCCGCAGCCTCTCCGGTGCTCACCCAGAGTGAAGCCAGCCTGCCCGAGGTGCCGGAATATCCTAAGAAAGAACTGCTGACTATGGAAAAAGAAGTGCTCGGGCTGTATATCAGCGGCCATCCTTTGCGAGAATACGAGGATGTATTGCAGGAAAGAATTTCTCATACCACCGCTCAGCTAGCCGAACTGGCAGATGACACACCGGTAGTGATTGGCGGGATAGTGGCCTGGATGCGTAAGATAACCACCCGCAAAGGGGACCCCATGGTATTCATGGTGCTGGAAGATTTGGTGGGAAGCATAGAGGTAATAATTTTTCCGGACTTGTACCGGAAGGCCCGACACCTGGTCAGAACCGATACTGCCGTTCTGGTCAGAGGCAGGATCAGTTCCAAGGATGAAGAAATCAAGGTCATTGCCGAGAATATTGCGGGACTTGATGAAAGACCTTTGGCGAGCCTTTATATTAAAGTACCCGAACAGGAAGGAGAGAGACATTTTCAGGCTATCCAGAACATTTTGCGCCTTCATCATGGAAACTCTCCTGTTTGCCTGTTCTTTGAAAACAGCAAAAAGATGATCAGGACCCGGGAGGAATGGTGGGTAAACCTGGAATCCGGCGTAGTGGATGAACTTATCACACTGCTCGGCGAAGAGAGGGTATATATCAAACAATAACGGAGGAGTCTTGAACGAGGGATTTCTTGCAAATTACCGCAAATTATGGTATCATAACCTTGCTTGCAGCATACTGTATATGAGGTGGTAAACCATGAATGACTCGTCCATTGTAGGTGAATATATTGTTGTCAAGGCCCTGGAAAACGGGGTCAACATCATTGGACTTACCCGGGGACAGGACACCAAGTTTCACCACACCGAAAAACTTGATAAGGGAGAAGTAATGATTGCCCAGTTTACAGAACACACTTCAGCCATGAAAATAAGAGGAAGAGCCCAGATATTCACCAAGCATGGCATATGTGAGTCGGGCCAGTGACAGGATACAGATACAGCAGTCCAGGGTAAATAACACTCTGGATTTATTATTGTGAACCTGTTGTAACTGTAAGTTTATGCTTAGAGTTTAGGTGAAACTTTTAGTTTAAAAATGAAGGAATCCAGCCAATACTAGTCGAAAAGAGTATTCAATGACCGCGCCTGCATTGGAGTGTGGGGAATTGGGGGGCTTATGACATGTGGACAGTGGTGTATATTGCACCAAACAAAACGGTCGCTGAATCCCTACAAAAAGTATTGAATGACGAAGGACTGCTGGTTATGCTGCGTGCCATTGGATTACCCCATGTAGGGGATATCAGTGCGGTTGAGATCCTGGTCCCGGAATCCGAGGTTGATGAGGCCATGGAAATACTTAACGCTACGGTAAGATAACTGTAGTGAAACGGGGTTTATTTACTTGCTTAATGACGGAGAGATGAGGTGCTGAGCCTGTAATGTTAAAAGACTTGTTTCGTAAGCCCAAGTATGTTACGGTACACGCGGATACCGTAAAGAAAGACATACCTGAGGGTTTATTGCAGAAGTGTCCGGTGTGCAGTGAGATTTTATTCATTAAAGACCTGGATAAAACTTTGAAAGCCTGTACCAAATGCGGGTACCATTTTCGCATGGGGGCCCGGGAAAGAATTAATTCAGTGGTGGATGAAGGTAGTTTTGTTGAGCTTGATGCCGTCCTGGAGTCCGGAAATCCCCTGGGATTCGGGGATTACCCCGAGAAAATAGCCGAAGCCCAAAAGATTTCCAAGTTGAAGGAAGCCGTGATAACCGGTGAAGCCGCTATTAACGGCAATCAAGTGGTGATAGGGGTTATGGATCCCTTCTTTATCATGGGAAGCATGGGCTCGGTGGTGGGCGAAAAAGTGACCCGGGCGATAGAAAGAGCCATCGAGAAGAGGCTTCCGCTAATCATTTTTACCGCTTCGGGCGGGGCCAGAATGCAGGAAGGGATTATCTCTTTGATGCAGATGGCCAAAACGTGTGGAGCTCTGGCCAGGTTGCATAAAGCCGGCCTTTTGTATATTACGGTTCTTACTGACCCCACAACGGGCGGGGTGACCGCCAGCTTTGCCTCCATGGCTGATATTATTCTGGCTGAACCGGGAGCCCTGATAGGCTTTGCCGGCCCGCGGGTAATCGAACAGGCTATGAAGCAGAAACTGCCCGAGGGTTTCCAGACCAGTGAATTTTTGCTTGAACACGGGTTTGTGGACATGGTTGTACCCAGGACACAGATCAGAGATACTTTGGTTAAGCTTTTAGACTTACATACTACCGGAGGAACGGACAATGTCTAGCCTGCTGATGGATTTTGAAAAGCCGCTTGCCGAGCTGGAAGCGAAGATAAATGAGTTAAAAAATTTCAGCAGTGAAAAAGGGCTTGATCTGACCGAAGAAATCAAAACATTGCAGACCAGAGCCGAACACCTGAAAAAAGAGATTTACGGCAACTTAAGCCCGTGGCAGAGAGTAATTATTGCCAGGCATCCCGAGCGTCCGGGCACCATTGATTACATAAAAATGATTTTTGCAGATTTTATGGAAATGCACGGGGACCGTTATTTCGGCGATGACCGGTCAGTAGTGGGCGGAATCGCCAGGTTTCACGGCCAACCCGTTACGGTCATAGGCCATGCCAAAGGAAAAGACACCAAGGAAAACCTGGCCAGAAATTTCGGTATGGCTCACCCGGAAGGCAACAGGAAGGCTCTGCGACTAATGGAGCAGGCTGAGAAATTCGGGCGGCCGGTCATTACTTTCGTGGACACCAAGGGAGCATACTGCGGTATCGGGGCGGAGGAGCGCGGCCAAGCCTGGGCCATCTCTGCCAACCTGACCAGGATGTCGACCCTCAGGGTGCCGGTGATTGCTGTTATTATCGGCGAAGGCGGCAGCGGAGGGGCTTTGGCCATCGCCGTCGGCGACCATATAATGATGCTGGAGAATGCCATTTATTCTGTTATTTCTCCCGAGTCTTTTGCCTCTATTTTATGGAAAGACCCGGGTCGAACCCAGGATGCCGTGGAAGCAATGAAAATGACAGCTGCGGACCTTAAGGAATTAGGTGTCATAGATGAAATAGTCCCGGAACCCCTGGGCGGAGCTCACAAGAATCCGGAGGAAATGGCCAGGATACTGGGCAAAAGCCTGGAGAAAGCGCTAAGTGCGCTCAAAAAAGAACCGATAGAAAGCATCCTCGAGAACAGGTACAAAAAATTTCGCGGCATAGGACAATTTGTTTCAGGATAGACTAATTAGTGATTAGTGACCAGTGGCCAGTTACCAGTGGCCGCTGGGAGAAAAAAATATTCCCGCCTCGTTTTGCTCAGGGGCAAAACGAGGCCTGAAGGATGGTTTGCTGCCGCAAACCTTAATTTTTATATCATCCGGCTATTATTTAGCGTGCCGCACCGGTATCGGTGGCCGGTTACCGGCTTGCTGTTCACTTATTACTGTCACTTGTCTAAGGGGGACGGATTGTTGAAAAGGATTGGTGTCTTAACCAGCGGCGGGGACGCTCCCGGAATGAACGCTGCCATCAGGGCGGTGGTAAGAAAGGCTATTTTCGGCGGGTTAGAAGTAATTGGCATCCAGCGCGGTTATTCCGGCCTTATTAACGGCGAATTTAGAGAAATGAACCTGGGTTCGGTGGCAGATATTGTCCACCGCGGGGGAACAATTTTGCGAACGGCCCGTTCTGAAAGTTTCAGGACTGCAGAAGGCCGCAAAAAGGCGGCCGCAAATTTGCGGGCCAGCGGGATTGAGGGTCTTGTGATCATAGGAGGCGATGGTTCCTTCAGGGGCGCCAGGTGCCTCAGCGACGAGCATGGCGTAAGATTTGTAGGCGTTCCCGGCACCATTGATAATGATATCCCATGTACCGATTACTGTATTGGGTTTGACACGGCGGTCAACAATGTGGTGGATGCCATTAATAAAATCAGAGATACAGCCACTTCTCACGAAAGGACATATGTGATCGAAGTAATGGGCCGGAACTCGGGACATATTGCCCTGGAGGCCGGGCTGGCCGGTGGGGCCGAGTCAATCCTGATCCCGGAAATTGAAGTCAACATGGATGAGGTAATAGAAAAGCTTTGGCGGGGCCACAACCGCGGGAAACTGCATAGTATTATAATTGTGGCCGAAGGCGCCGGCAGTGGGTTGGAAATTGGAAGACTGATCAAAGAAAAGACCGGCTTTGATACTAAGGTTACGATTCTAGGTCACATTCAAAGGGGAGGCACTCCCACGGCTTTTGACCGGACTATAGCCAGCAGGCTGGGAGCCCTGGCTGTTGATCTGCTCATGGCTGGCCGGGACAGGAGAATGGTAGGCGTAATATCCGGAAACCTGCAAGACTTTGATATTGATTATGCCCTGAGCCAGGAGAAAACCGTAAACAGGTCAATGTATGAACTGGCAAGCATACTTGCCATTTGACAAAACTGTGGTGAGGTGTTTTCCGTTGCGCCGTACAAAAATAGTCTGTACCATCGGTCCGGCCAGCGATTCGGTGGAAATTATCAAACAACTCATAAAAAACGGGATGAACGTGGCGAGGCTTAATTTCTCGCACGGGACTCATGAAGAACATGCCAGACGGGTTGAAGCCATCAGGCAGGCCGCCGGGGAAGTCGGCGCCGTTGTAGCGATAATGCTGGACACCAAGGGTCCCGAAATCAGGACCGGCCTGGTGGAAGGGGAAAAGATTACCCTAACTGAGGGGAAAACGCTGATATTGACGACGGAGGAGATAACGGGCACGGCCGAGCGCTTGTCAATAAGCTATAAAGGCCTGCCTGCCGATGTCCGGCCCGGTTCCAGAATACTTCTGGCCGATGGTCTGATAGAATTACAGGTAACGTCTGTTGAAGGAACCGAGGTGCTGTGTCAGGTTATAAATGGAGGAGAATTAGGCAGCCGGAAAAATGTCCATCTTCCCGGAGTGGAGGTTAACCTTCCGGCGGTTACCGAGCAAGACGTGGCCGATATTAAATTTGCGGTGGAAAACGGTTTTGATTTTATTGCCGCATCGTTTATCAGGACCGCCTCAGATGTCCTGGCTATCAGAAAGGTACTGGAGGAAAAAGATTCCGATATCCAAATCATTGCTAAAATCGAAAGCCACCAGGGTGTGGAGAACATAGATGAGATTCTGAAAGTGGCCGATGGAATAATGGTAGCCAGAGGAGACATGGGAGTAGAGATTCCTACCGAAGAGGTCCCCCTGCTCCAGAAGATGATTATTGAGAAATGCAACCGCCTGGGAAAACCGGTTATCACGGCTACCCAAATGCTGGAGTCTATGATTAACAACCCCCGCCCGACCAGGGCCGAGGCCACCGATGTGGCTAACGCCATATTTGACGGCACAGATGCCATAATGCTGTCGGGCGAGACAGCTTCCGGCAAATATCCCGTTGAGGCGGTTGCCATGATGAACAGGATTGCCGTAAGAACGGAGCGGGCGCTGGGATTTGCAGAACTGCTGGGAAGAAAAGAGATTTCCCCCATGCGGACAGTTACCGATGCCATCAGCCACGCCACCTGTACGACAGCCCTTGACCTGGGGGCAACTGCCATCATAACTTCAACCAAATCGGGTCATACTGCCCGCATGGTGTCCAAATACCGGCCCAAAGCCCGGATTATAGCGGTTACGCCAAAAATGGATGTTGTACGGAAGTTAAGCCTGGTTTGGGGTGTGATGCCGCTGTTGGTAGCAGAAACCCGGGGCACGGACGAGATGATCGAAGCGGCCGTCCAAACAGCTTTGGCCTCCGGCCTGATTAAATGCGGCGACCTCGTGGTGATCACGGCCGGAATTCCGGTAGGAGTACCGGGGACGACCAATATGCTGAAAGTGCACATTGTCGGGGACGTTATTGCCCGGGGTTCGGGTATCGGGGTCCGGCCGGTTACCGGCACCGTCAAAGTGGTGAGGAATGCCAGGGAAGCCGTAAACAATATAGCTCCGGGAGATATTTTGGTTACTGTCTCTACGGACAGGGATTTTGTCCCGGCCATGGAAAAAGCCGCCGCGGTAATTACAGAAACAGGCGGGCTTACTTCCCATGCGGCAATTGTAGGACTTAATTTAGGTATTCCGGTGATCGTCGGGGTAGACGGCGCCACCTCAATCCTGGAGACGGGAACAACGGTAACAGTGGACGGGGTCAGGGGACTGGTTTACCGGGGAGCTACCCGGGTGCTTTAGAGACATTCCTTGACAAAATTTATGATAACTTTTATACTAAACATAATTGGCATTCCTGCCCAGTTAGCGGCGTTTAACTGAATATCATTTTTAATGGTCAAAAAGTCTAACCGAAGTCTAATTTCTAAATAGAATTCTCCGGAAACAGTAATCTTTACGGAAAAGAACCTGGTTGGTTGAACGGAATTTTATTTAGTAAATTTTTAGGCAGGGGATTTCTATCCTCTGCCTTTTGAATTTCATAGGGGAGGTGGTTAGGACGGCGGTTTGTGACTGGAAAAAAGCATTTCTTAGCCAAAATCAAATAAGGGGGGATGCAGGTAATGAATATTGCCCAGTTGCGGAACTAATCAAGAACAACTGCCAGAGCGGAGGTAACTATGAATATCTGTGGTTTGAATCTTCAGGATTACTTGCGTGTCTCACCCGGAGATATCCGGGGGAGCGTAGATGTGCTGAAAGAGGGCAGGATGTTTATCAATTCCCTGCCGGGGGGAGAGATTCCCTGTGACGATATGGGCGGTCTGGGCCTGTATTTTGCGGATACGAGGTTTTTAAGCTGCCTGGAGTTGAGAATAAACGGGACTGAACCGGTCTTCCTGTCCCGGGTCTTACGAGACAGCCATTTTTCCCAGGTTGAGATGACCAACAAAGAATTTACTGCTGACGGCAGGGTTGTTTCATTGCATAATATCCACCTGCGGCTGCTGCGGATGGTGAAGGATGCCTTTTACCAGCGCATCAGGATAGTGAATTTCAACCCCTGTCCTGTAAAGCTCAGCTTGCAGATAAAGCTGGGCGCCGATTTCGCCGATATCTTTGAGGTGAGAGGTACCTTCCGTTCGACCAAGGGGTCCTGGCTGGGGGCTGTCATCCACAGGCACCGGGCTGCCATAAATTACCTGGGAACCGATAATATTCACAGGTCTACGGAAATCAATTTTTACCCGGCCCCAACAAAGATGGAGGAGCAGGATTGCTTTGTCATTGCCGAATACACACTAAAGCTGGAGCCAAAGCGCAAGAATTACATCTACTTAAAGATTACCCCCAGGGTTGGCCACACCGGCGTCAGAACCGCCATGACGCAAACCGACCTTGGCTTTGCCAGAGCCGCCGATTTTTTAATTGATTCATATCAGTCGTGGAAAAATGAATGTATTCAAATCACTTCAGACAACGAACATTTTAATCAGATGGTCGGAGTGGCGGTCACCGACCTCCGGGCGCTGAGCACCACTTATCCCGACGGCGGAACCGTCCTGGAAGCGGGGATTCCGTGGTATGCCGCTCCTTTTGGACGCGATTCCCTTATTGCCGCCTGGCAGGCTTTACTGGTAAACCCCGTGCTGGCTAAAGAGACTCTCCGTTTTATGGCCCGGCACCAGGGACAGGAAGTTAACCCGTGGCGGGATGAAGAGCCGGGCAAGATCCTGCATGAAATGAGATTCGGCGAGATGGCCTTATCCGGGGAACTGCCCCATACTCCTTATTACGGCTCGGTTGATTCCACTCTCTGGTTCATCATTCTGCTGGCCGACTATATCAGGTGGACGGGAGAGACGGGTTTTTTGGAGGAGATGTCCGAGCCGCTGGCAAAAGCTTTGCAATGGTGTGAAGAATACGGTGATTTGGATAATGACGGGTATATAGAATACCTGTGCAGGTCGGAGAAAGGTCTGGTCAACCAGGGGTGGAAGGATTCCTGGGACGGTGTCATTGACAGGAACGGCAGGATACCTGAAGGCCCTATTGCTTTGGTGGAAGTACAGGGGTATTACTACAGGGCCCTGACGGATGCCGCCGGCCTTTACCGGCAGGCCGGACAGCGGGAAAGGGCGGAGATTTTAAGGAACAAAGCTGAAACACTGCAGAAAAAGTTTTTACGGGATTTTTGGTGGGATAAGGCCGGGTTTTTAATCTATGCCCTGGAAGGACGCAAAGCCCCTGTCAAGACGGTGGTATCCAACCCGGGCCACTGCCTGTTTACCGGCATTTTACCCGCTAAACAGGCTTACTGTGTGGTTAAGCGCCTGATGCAGCCTGACCTTTTTTCCGGCTGGGGGATCAGGACTATGAGCGCCGGGGAGGTTGCATATAATCCCATGAGCTATCATAACGGGTCCGTATGGCCTCATGACAATGCAATCATCGGTTTCGGGATGAGACAGGCAGGCGCTCTGGAGGAGCTGAAGCAGTTGTCTGAAACCCTCTTTGAAGCAGCCCGGTTTTTTGACCACATGAGACTGCCGGAACTCTTCTGCGGTTTTACCAAACATGGAAACGGGGGACCGGTCAAGTACCCCATAGCCTGTGACCCGCAGGCCTGGTCTGTAGGAAGTATTTTTTTGATGTTGCGGGCTCTCTTGGGTATCGATTGCCGCGGCAGCGAGCTGTATGTACGTGACCCGCGGCTGCCAGGGTTCCTGCGAACACTGCGCCTGGAGAATATCCGGGTGGGGACGGGCATTGTGAACCTGGAATTTACGCGGAAAGAAGAAAAGACTTATTGTAGCGTTACAGGAACGGAGGGGAATGTGAAAGTAATTTTTGAAAAGGAGGTGTAAAATTATGGGCTTCCTGAAGCATCTTACTGGCAGTGCAAACAGTGGCCTGGCGGTTGTTTCCAACCGGGGAGCGTACACCTTTAAAAAAACTGCCAAGGGAATTCAGGCGGCACCTTCAGTGAGCGGACTGGTATCGGCTATAGAACCTATCCTAAAACAAGTGCAAGGGTCCTGGACGGCCTGGGGAGGAAGATATGGCAGTGAAGAAGAAGCGGCAGGCCTTTCTCTGCCTTTGCCTGGCAGTAGCAACAGGTGTATGTTACAGGAGGTTTTGCTGACGCCACAGGAAGCAAAAATGTTTTATGAAGGTTTTGCCAACAGCTGTTTATGGCCCCTGTGCCACAGCTTTCTGGAAACATGTGAATTTAATGAAGAACAGTGGCAGGTTTATCGAAAAGTAAACAAAAAGTTTACTGATGTACTTTTGCAAACAACGGGTCCCCAGGATTTAATCTGGGTCCAGGATTTCCACCTGGCCTTAGTACCGCGCTATGTGCGCAAACAAAGGCCTTTGGCCCATATATCTCTATTCTGGCATATTCCCTTCCCGCCGGCGGAGATTTTTACGGTTATGCCCAGGGCAAAAGAAGTTATCGAGGGGATGCTGGAGTGTGATTCTATAGTTTTCCATACGGAAGGTTATGTCCAGAATTTCCTGCGGACTGTACAGGCGATTGCCGGCGTTGAAGCAGATTGCCGCAAAAGGACTGTTTACTGGTCAGGGCGGCAGGTGAAAGTGGCGGCGGCGCCTATAGGAATCGACTGGCGTGAATTTCAACGAATTGCCGGCCAGAAGGGGGTAATCGAAAAAGCGGCCAAGATAAAACGGGATGTGGGAGGCAAGCATCTTGTTATTGGGGTAGACAGGATGGATTACACCAAGGGTATTCTGGAAAGGCTGAAAGCCATTGAATGGCTGCTGGAAGCACGGCCCGAATACAGGACTGAAATGACTTTTGTCCAGATTGCTGTCCCCAGCAGGACAGATGTGACCGCTTACCGGGTTCTGAAGAAACAGATTGAAGAAACAGTGGGGAGGATTAACGGTAGGTTTATGGAAAATTTTCATGTTCCCGTAAGGTACCTGTTTAAACCTTTGGAAAAAGAGGACCTGATAGCCCACTATCTGGCAGCCGATATGGCCCTGGTTACTCCCTTGAGAGACGGGTTGAACCTGGTAGCCAAGGAGTATGTGGCTGTCAAGTCAAATGAGCCAGGAGTATTAGTCTTAAGTCCTTTTGCCGGAGCTGCGGTCCAGTTAAAACAGGCATTGTTCGCCAACCCGTATAGCCCCCGGGAGATGGCGGCCCGGATAGCCTCCGGGCTTGAGATGCCGGATGAGGAGAAGAGGGGCAGGATGGCGGCATTGAACCAGGTTGTCAGAGAACAGGATCTGGACTGGTGGTGGCAAAAAATCCAGCAGATTTGGCTTACTGATACTGTCACCGGCAAAACAGCAATCAGCGATTTCCACAGCCTGCGCACCGGGGGCGTTGTTTCATGAACTGCGGGGTTACGACCGGGGATGACGATCTGAGACGGCTGGCAGTAAATGTTCTGGGCAGGGAGAAGCTCTTGCTCATGACGGATTATGACGGGACTCTGGTGCCGATTAGGGAAAAACCGGAACTGGCCTTACCGGATCCGGGTATTTTGCAGGCACTTGAGCGTTTGAGCGGGAAAAAAAGAATCGCAGTGGCTGTGCTGAGTGGCCGGGCGGTGGACGACCTCAAGAAATTGTTGCCCGTGGCCGGGGTTTATCTGGTGGGAGGCCACGGGGCGGAATTTGAGGAGCCAGGGGGCAGAAGGTTTACGCTGGTTAATGCGGCGGAACTGGAACCGGTGATGGGCCGCCTGGCCGAGGTAGCGGCCTGTTCCGTCGGCCGTCGTGAGGGTTTCCTGCTGGAAAACAAAAAAACATGCTTAGCCGTACATTTTCGACTGGCTGATCCGGATGAAGCAGTTAAGGTGGCGGCAGACTTCAGGAAAAAAACCAGGCCTTTGATCAGACAGCATAATTTAGAAATTATCGAGGGGAAAAAAGTTCTTGAAATCCGCCCCCGTAACATTAATAAGGGATTGGCCGTAAAATATTTACAAAATATTTTTCCAGAATATTATCCTGTTTATTTTGGTGATGATACTACTGACGAGGATGCTTTCACGGTTGTCAACGATATTGGACTGGGGGTTCTAGTTTCCCATTCCGGGAAGCCTTCAATGGCGTCCCTGCGACTGGCAGGGCCGGAAGAGGTTGGCAAGTTTTTGCAAATTTTATCTGCCGGGAGTTGAAATAAGTCTTGGACTCGAACAACATTTTTGCCCAAAACATTTCCGTTGATGACTACGCTTCTTTTGTAGACCGGGAATTGCTGGATGAAATCAACAGGTTGTCTGTCCGGCTGCGGGGCGCTGTAATTCAGCACATTAATTCGACTTATGTGGGCGGTGGAGTGGCTGAAATTTTACGCAGTCTGACTCCCATCATGCGTTCAGTCGGCCTGGAGGCCAGGTGGGATGTGATAAAAGCCGAAAGCAATTTTTTTGAGTGCACCAAGGCTTTTCATAACGCCTTTCACGGTGAAAAAATAGAACTCAGTGCGGAAATGATGAATATTTACCGCCAAACCTCCAGGGCCAACCTGGATTTAGTGGATGAAGACGCCGATTTTGTGGTTATTCATGACCAGCAGCCGTTGGGACTGACAGAACGGAAACCCCGGCATAAAGGCAAATGGATTTGGTACTGCCATATAGACCCCATTGATGTGGATGCGAGGCTCTGGGAATTTTTGAGCAGTTACGCCCGCAGGTGTGATGCGGCTATATACCACCTGGCTGAATATGCTAAAAACCTGGGGAACTCCCAGTTTTTCATTCCTCCGGCCATTGACCCTTTAAGTGACAAAAACCGGGAAGTAACGGAAGAAGAAAAAGAGCAAATTTTGGGGAGGCTTGGAATTCCCTCGGACCGGCCGGTAATTTTGCAGGTTTCCCGTTTTGACAGGCTGAAAAACCCGTTTGGAGTGGTCAGCGCTTATCTCAAGCTTGTAGAAGAGATACCATGTTATTTAGTTATGGCCGGAGGGGCGGCCGATGACGACCCGGAGGGTCAGGAAGTTTTAACAGAACTGCTGGATATGGTGGATAATCACCCCGATATAATGGTCTTAAACCTTCCGCCGACCAGCCACCTGGAGATTAATGTTTTACAGCGAGCGGCAGACATAATTATACAAAACTCTGTACGGGAGGGTTTCGGACTGACGGTTACGGAAGCTTTGTGGAAGGCAAAACCTGTTGTAGCCACACCGGTTGGCGGTATCCTCAAGCAGGTGTTGCATGAAAAGACAGGACTTCTGGCCGGAAATACGGAGGAACTGGTAGCCTGCCTGCGCCGGCTGCTGCTGGACCAGGATTTGGCGCGGGAACTCGGCAGAAACGGAAAAGAACACGTCCGGAAAAATTTTATTACTCCGGTCTACATCTACAACTGGCTTTCTTTGCTGAATCGAATTAATGAATAAACACCGGGGCCGTCTGCCGGAAAGGGAGATGGGTTACTGAAAGTTGGCGGGTGCGTATACGGCGCGTTAACTGAGTAACCCATCTTTCTTTGTAGCAAAAATCTGCCAGATAATGAAGGTTTTCATGAGTTAATGTGGAATGTTACTTTTAGCCGTCTTTCGTGTTGCCCGGAAGTAATCATACTGCACAGAAAATGGGGGAGAACAATTATGAGAAAAAGAAAAAAAGCAAAGCTTATTCTGGTCACTGTACTGGTTTTGTCACTGATCGCATCAGAAGGTCTGCTGGCCGCTCCTATGATGAAGAAAACCGGGCAGGTATCCGGTTCCCCGGCCATTAACCGGCAGAGGACAGGCCAACCGGCGCTCCAACGGCTCAATCCGGACCGGCCGAAGCCGGAATTCAGAGAAGGAGAGATTATCTTCCGGGTTGACGGAAAACCCGCCGACGAAGCCGCTATTCTAAAAAAATATAAACTTAAAACACTTCGGCGGGACCGGCGGCTGGGTTATATACTGGCCGAGGCACCGGCGGGGACAGATATGAGCAGGCTGGTCAAAGACCTGGCCAAAGAAAAGTCTGTGCAATATGTTCAGCCCAACTACATATATAAACCGCTGGGCAAACCCAATGACCCCCAGTATTCCAGGCAGTGGGCCATGACCAGGATAAATGCCGAACAGGGATGGAGCGTAGCCAAGCCGAAATCCAATGTCATTATTGCGATTCTTGACACCGGAGTTGATATCAACCACCCGGACTTAAAAGCAAAGCTGGTTTCCGGAACCAATACGGTTAACCCTTTGAAGAGCACAAGGGACGGTGACGGACACGGCACGCACGTGGCCGGGATTGCCGGAGCTGTAGTCAATAACGGCATGGGAGTTGCCGGCGTAGCCGGAATTCCGCAGGTGAAAATTATGCCCGTGAAGGTATTTGACGACTGGGGCGGCAGTGATATCACCATCAGTGACGGGATTATCTGGGCCGCTGACCACGGGGCCAGGGTCATGAACATGAGCTTCGGCAGTTTCTACGAATCAAAGGTTCTAAATGACGCCATAAATTATGCTTATGATAAAGGGGTAGTTATGGTGGCTGCGGCCGGGAACTGGGCTTCCCAGGAAATCAGCTACCCGGCGGCCTTGACCAAAGTTATTGCCGTTTCCGCTGTTGATAAAAATGATAACCTGGCTGATTTTTCCAGTTATGGCCCCCAAATTGATGTCTCCGCCCCCGGGGATGAAATATACAGCACGGTTTGGAATCCCTATAAAGGTTCAACATATACGGAAATGAGCGGTACATCCATGGCTTCGCCCATGGTAGCCGGCCTGGCGGCCCTCCTTCTGGCGCAGGATCC
>DYZU01000051.1 GCA_022735835.1 Thermincola sp.
CAGCCAGCCCACGAACGCGTGAGCGTGAGTGGTTTGCTGGCTGAGTTGTTGCCGCCCTGAAGGAATATACCCGGCCCTTCCCCGGTGTTTGTCAAAAGCATAAAAATGACTTTTGGGACAGCCCCTTCCACACTGGTCACTGGTTACTCTTTATGGACTGATACCAGCCTGGCGGCAATCACAGTCATATCATCATCAACAATACCTCCGCAATTCTTTATAGCCCTGTTTAACAGCATGTCCGCTATGTTTTGCGGGTCGGTGGTCATGGTGTCCTGCAAGACCCCCAAAATCCATGATTCACTTTCGTTTCCTTCAAGAAGCGAATTGAGGACCCCGTCTGAGACCATAACAAGCACATCATCATGCCCCATCGGCTGCTGGATCGTGTCGACCTCAATATTATGGAGAATCCCTATTGGCAAGCTGTTGGCCCGGATCATGCTTACCTGGCTGCCGCGCTTGACAAAACTGGGGGCGGAACCGATTTTTATCAGCTCGGCAACACCCTGTACCAGATCAATTACCGCCAGGTCAACCGTCGCAAAGGTTTCATCAGGTGAACCGAGAACAAGTATAGAGTTTACGGTTTTCGCGGCCAGGTTCATGTGAAAACCGCTCTCTAACAGCTTTTCCAGCAGGCCGATAGTCGCTTTGCTCTCAACTGCAGCCTTCGGACCCACTCCCATGCCGTCACTGAGGACAATGGCAAATTTTCCGTCTTTCAGGTCAAAGGTTGAGTAGCTGTCCCCTGAAACAAGACTATGGTCCTTGGCCGCAGAAGCAAACCCCATTTCAACATGAAAAACCCGGGATGGCACTAACTTGAACTCACATACCGGCTGGCCTGTTTTTTCAGTACAGTAATTGGAATTAAGGACTGTCAAGGGCTGGGACAATATGCGGGAAACCAGCGGATTAATACCGTTTACGCACTCTAGTTTACCGCCACAGGACGGGCACGTAATTTTCACCTCCAGCTGGTCATTCCCTTCATCGGCAACACTCAGGTCAAGGATATTATATCCTGCTTTAATCAGCTCGGAACGGAGGATAATTTCAATATCTTCCCGCATCCTGACATCTGTTTTAATCTCGCCGGACAGGTTCTGCATAATTGAGGCAATACCCTCCAGCTGGCCGGCCACAATGTCCCTGCCTTCGATAAGCTTCCGCTGCCAGACCTGAGCCTGCTTATACGTTTCATAGAGGCAGTTAACCGTTATTCCAAGCTCTTTCAGCCTGGTACACCGTTTTTGGATGTCAGGGGAAATATGCTCTTCCGTAAGCCTGCCTTCAGTTTCTATATAGGCCAGCATGTCCATTATACTTCTGTAGGTTTTGTAAAATTCTCTCTCCCAGCAGATGCGGTGAAGGGAGCATCCTTTGCAGATCTTGGAAGCAATACCGTTAAGCAGGTTCTGGAGGTTATTTTCTTCATAAACTCTCGTGTCACAGGAGATCTCCCGGAAGGCGCGGGAAAGTTCCGAGAAAATACGGGAATATTCCCGTATTTTGCCCGCAGTCATCTCCCTGCTCCTTTTTTCGTTGACAAATCTGGCGTTAAAACCGAAAAAGCCGTTTTTGACGATAGACCTGGCCGCAAACAGGCTTTTTGCAGGGATTAACATAAACAAGGCAACAGCCGATGCTGTTTCGGCAAAAGTGGCAATTAACTTGGAGTAGTCAGTTAAATAAATAGAAAGCAGCACGTTTCCCAGGATAAAACCTACAAATACACCTATTCGGCCAAAACTTCGAAACATCCCGGCCAAAAGCCCTGAAAAAGAGTAAACGGCAACCATGCCGGGCGCTATGGCAGTAGTTATGCTGGGAACCATCCCGACTAAAGTTCCCATGGCAGCGCCAAACCCGCCGCCTCCTGTATAGGCCGCCAAAAGCACCAGGAACCTTCCGAAAATGTTTTTCAGCTGAATCCCTTGAATGCTCAGTTCCGACAGGCCTGTTAAAAACGCTATAACAAGAACCGCTCCGCCCAATGCTTCCTCTTTCCTAAGAGATATTGTCTCACTTTTCTTTTGCAGCGCAGGAAGCACCTTGGTCAGCAAAAAAGTGGCACACCCGGCCAGGACACCCTCAAAAATCACTACAATATAATTATATATATCAGGAGCAAAATAGGCATAAATCCCTACTTTGATAACAATTGTCAAACCGGTCACCAGAACCGGCACTCCATACCACTTCCGGCGAAACTGCCCCTGAGTCCTGCCGAGGCTGGCAAACAGCACAATTAAGGTCGTAACTGACGCGCCCAAGGAATAGCCGGAATCCACTGTCGCCATGCCTCCGATTGCAGCCACCAATACCCAGAGGCTCTTGTCGGGAATTACTGTCATCACAGCCGCTAACAGGGAGGCGGGAAAAGGAATAAGTCCACCTGCCAGGACGGCTCTGCCTGCGAAAAATGACATAATCGCCAGGAACACTGTATCCCAGGCAGCTGCCCGCTTTAAAAAACCGTATAAGGCCTTTTGGGGGAACGGGGGTAAAATTAACTTTGACTTGGGTTTCCGGGTTCTTACCCGGTGATAGGGATAGATATCTGTTTTCTCGTTCATCACAGCACCGCCTGTTAATCTTTTCCTAGGAACTTTTGTTCTATTATATTACATTTCCCTGAAAATCCTTGTCAGGATTAGTAGGATTAATAAAAAATTATTTCGACCCCTATCGCTTCAAACTCTCGAAGTACAACAAAAAAAGCGTATGAGTTTCATACGCGGACCAGTTCATATCGATTTAACGGAAACCCCGCCGGGCTACATTGACAAGTCCCAATACCAGCTCTCCTTTTAATGTCCGGCCGCCGTTTCTTTCAAGATGCGCCCTTTCCACAACCATACCCGGCCTGAAAAACCTGGGCCTGGGAATAACTTCCAAATCCAGATAGGTGTGAAACGACCTGTTAAAATGTACCGTATATAATTCCGGGGAAGTTTTTGAGTTTATAAGCGAGCTCTCCGGTTCGTCATCCGTGAACAACCCGTTGGACTGTATTTTCAGAATACTGAAGAAGTTGTCACAAAATTCCCTGTTTTCCAGCTTATCAGTACCCGAATCAGACTGGCCCTTTATATACGACACGGCAATCTGGTATTCTCCCTTGATTTCCAGTTCATCACGGCCAAAACGGAAGTGTGTAATTTCAGGTACAATAGAAATATTTAAAATTTTGCCTACTTCCGGATAGTTTTCCGGTAATTCAAAATTTAACGGAATTCTGGGAAACACAAAAGTTTTTTCAATATCCCTAATTGCCATTCATAACCCCTCCTTAAAATACGGCCCTATATGGTTTCTGCCGGGGGCAGTAGCCTACCTGCCAGCTTCCATTGTCCAGGTCCGGTTGAATACTTATCCGCCACCAGCTGGTATTTGGAATAGGGGGGTGGAAAGGATCAACTTTTTGAAAGAGAGGGTTTGTTTCGCTGGCATTTCGGTCTGTTTTTCTGACTTTCGCCTCCTTTTTAAAACCGACTACCCTCTTATCTCTTACTTCCGAAGCCAAGGTGACTATACCTTCCAACAAGATGACCGAATCCCTCCCTTCATCCAGACTGCCTTCTTGTCTGGTTGTAACCAGAAACCTGTATGTTACGGGGCCGTTCATTGAACCGCCGTTCCCGGGAATAGCGGTGGTAAATTCCCAGGCAAATTCCCCCAAACCGGATTTATCGGTTTTCAGATATCCGACATTAAACATTTCTTTGTCCAATTCTCGGCAAAACAGGACAGGAAATTCATACCGCAGACCCTCGCCGGATAATTTCTCCACTGGAATGGATGTGTGGCAGGTCAATCTCCCCTTATCCCCGAAAACTTCAATTTGAGCAGTTCCGCAAGGTCCACGTACTTCGTTTGACAAACTGTCCGGCGGATAAAGAAATACGTTGTAAAAACGGTAACCCAAATCTTTAGAAACTTCCATCAACTACCTTCCTTTCGTACAAACAGAACATGTTGTTTTTTATCAGTATATTAACGCCGGCAGTTTTCCGTTACATGAACTTGCAGACCTGGGGTTCATATAGTATGATAGAGACAGGTTTTAACCTTAGGACTTAACCCCCAATATAATGTTATAAGGGGGTTTTAAAAATGAATTTTTTTTCAAACCTGAGAAAACTTTTTACCCGGAATCTCCCGGCTGAACCGGGTAGGGATGAAATAGAAATTGTAATTTACGGCTTTAAAGTAAAATTCATCCGAAAAATATCCATACCTGTACCTCATGAAGTTTCAGTTTTTGTTCCCCGCCTGGAATTTACCCACAAAATCACGCAAGGCGACCGGACCGCGGAGTCTTCCGTCATCCTGAACAGCCTTACCATTGTCAGTTCTCCCCTTCGGGAGTCCTCGGGGAAACCCGCCGGAAATGTTCAAAAACCCGTTAGGCTACCTGTAAAGATACAATAAAGTTTCTATATTAATGCACTCACACAGCAATACGGGAGGAATACATATGATCAAGTTTGGTACCGACGGCTGGCGCGGAATTATTGGAGATGACTTCACTTTTGAAAATTTGCGTATTGTCAGCCAGGCCCTGGGTGATTACCTGGGACAGTCTGCCGCCAAAAATGTCGCCATTGGATTTGACCGGAGGTTTTTGTCAGACATGTTTGCCCGGGAATCAGCAAGAGTACTGGCCGCCAACGGGTTAACTGTTTTTCTGTCTGACAAACCGGTGACCACCCCGGCTGTTTCTTATGCTGTCAAATGTATGGGACTTGATGCCGGGGTAATGATAACCGCCAGCCATAATCCTTACATGTATAGCGGGTTGAAGATAAAAGGCCGGTACGGTGGGTCCGCTGCTCCGGAGATGACGGCAGAAATTGAAAAACTCTGTGGAATAAACCCCGTGAAAACCCTTTCCAGCTCAGAAACTCCTGCGATACGACCGTTTAACCCCGACCGGATTTACCTGGATAGACTAAGGAGCCTTGTAAATACAGATATCATCGGGAACTCACAGCTAAAAATCGTTTTTGACCCCATTTTCGGGTCGGGCAGCGGGTATCTGGACTCCCTTTTTGCTTCGCACCGCAATATCGAAGTGATTGAGATTCACGGGGAGGCCAATCCGCTTTTTGGCGGCGTCAACCCCGAACCCATTGAACAAAACCTGGCCGGGTTAAAGACCAGGGTGGTGGCCGAAAAAGCCGATATCGGTATAGCCCTGGACGGAGACGGCGACCGTATCGGTGTTATTGACAGCAGCGGTAATTATATCAATGCCCACCAGGTTTTTTCCCTGCTGCTCAGGCATCTGGTTGAAAACAGGCAGTGGTCCGGGGCCGTGGTCAAAACCTTTTCCACAACAGGCATGTTGGATAAACTTTGTGCAAAATACGGCCTCAAGCTGTACGAAACTCCGATTGGATTCAAGTACATTTGTGAACTCTTTCTTAAGGAAGACATTCTAATCGGGGGTGAAGAAAGCGGAGGGCTCGGTTTTAAAAATCACATCCCCGAACGGGACGGCCTGTTGAGCGCTTTGTTCATCCTTGAACTGCTCACTGTTAGCGGAAAGAGCCTTGCGCAATTGCTCAGGGAACTGGAGGACGAGGTGGGCAGCCACTTTTACAGGAGAGTTGACATACATCTGTCAGACCAGCAGACTTCCAAACTGCTGACCAAACTTAATGCGGCTCCGCCGGCGGAGTTTGCCGGTTTCCCCGTCAGCAATGTGAAAAGAATAGACGGCTGCAAATTTTTTCTTGGCGGCCACAGCTGGATTCTCTTCAGGTTTTCCGGAACAGAACCGCTGCTTAGAATATACGGCGAGGCGCCCTCCGAAGCCATCCTCAATGCCGTTTTCCAGGCGGCACATGAATATATCGGTAATTTGTGAAGCCAGCAGCCACAATCTCCGCTGATTGGGCTGTCCCAAAAGTCAAAGATAAGTTTTTACGCACAATAAAGGGAAGGGCCGGGTATATTCCGCCCTGAAGGAATATACCCGGCCCTTCCCCGCTGTATCACTCCTCCCTGTTGCACTGTTCGCAATCAGGGGGCTTTGTCTCCCTTTGCGGAAAAACCACCTCCCCGGTATGAGGGTCGATATGAATCAACCAGTATCCGTAGTCTCCTGCCTTATACTGTTGTCCGGGTAAGGGGTGCCAGTATACGTATCCGGTAGCCCCCCCGTAAGGTTGGTCCCGTAGGCAAAACCTACCTGGAATCCCATGTACTAAAAACTTTACGGCACCCTTTTGGTCATATTGCAGGCCAATCAGCTGGTGACCCCGAAAAACAGGCCCTGTCTGAACATACTTAAATTCATCTGAACAAGCCTGAAGAACTGGCTGATTGTTGTTTTCAAACCCACCATATATCTGGTGTGACGGTTGTACCGGCACTCCCCGAGGGCGATACGAATTTACGGAAACCGACGGATAGTACATCCAATCATAGAAGAAACCGGGGTAAAACTTCCACCACTGGTAGTACGGGAGACCGGTACCGAAAGGTGAAACCTTTTCCATTTTGGGTTCTCCGGACAGGTTGACCTCTTCCAGTTCCAGGTGACCCACCAGAACCCTGTCACCGGATACGTCCTGGCGGGCTGTGGCAACACGTACTTCCACAATGTTAAACGAATCAATATCCAGTCCTGTATTTCTTACATTATCAGCGGTAAAATTCCAGGTGCTCTCTCCCACCCCCTCTTCACTGATCAAAGTAGTCCCTGCATACACAGGGATGGTTTTATCTTTTTCCTCATTGACCAGCCATACCGCATATCCGGAAAAATTCCCTTCGTTCCGGGGCAAGCGCAGGTTTTTCAACAGGCATTTAAAAACACCTTTATTCCCGTGTATTTCAATGACCACTTTTCCTCTGGGGCGTTTTGCCGGGGTGATTGCATAATTTCTCTTGTCTTCCCGGAGGACCGCAGTATACCGGCGGTATTCCGGTTCCGTATTACGGTCCACGCCACCCCCCCCTCTTTGAAAACGGGTCTATCGTTTCTTTCTGTTTTTAATATATATGCCTTAATTTTTGAAACTTTAACTAAAAAGCTCAAAAATTTTATTTAGGAATATTGAACTCCCAGCTTTTGGTACAGCAATCCGAATATAATATCCGTTTCACTCACCATTACTTCTTCGGCCTCCAAACCTGTAACGGCCGCCAGGGCAATCCTGACTCCGGCCACAATGATATCTGCTCTTTGGGGTTGCAGGCCGGGTACGTCTTTCCTCTGTTCAACCGTCATCGCTTCCAACCGGTACAGGATATCCTGGATTCTCTGCCTTGGCAGGATATACCCGTGAACTTTATGGGGGTCGTAAACTTCAAGCTCCTGGTCTATTGCTGCCAGGGTGGTAAACGTGCCCCCTACTCCGATAATGCCGGTGAAATCATGCTCTTTTATCGATTTCAGCAAATCTGCCATCATTTCTTTTATCTCCGTTAAACCGCAATTCCCTTCCGTCATTCTGACGGCACCAAGCCTGAGACTGACGTAATGCAAACCGCTTTTTCCGGTCCAGATAAATTCGGTACTTCCGCCCCCTATGTCTATGACAACCGGTTGCCGGAGATCACACTTCAGGCCACGTACCGCCCCGATATAGCTTAGTTCCGCTTCCTCGGCTCCTGACAAGACACGGACGTCCCAACCTACCTGTTGTTTCACTTGCGATAAAAATTCCGCTTGGTTCCCGGCATCGCGGACAGCGCTGGTGGCGGCGGCAATGACTATTTCGGCGCCGGTTGCCTCAATTATTTGCTTAAAATTATGAAGGGCGGCAAGAGTCCGTTCAATGGCAGGTCGCAAAAGATAGGGATACTGCCCGATCCCTTCCCCCAGCCTTGTGGTAATAAGACCGGTTCTGACTACTTCCACTTTTCCGTTCTTTGGCTCTGCAACCAGCAGCCTGGCGGAATTTGTCCCTATATCCACAACCGCTAACCGCAAATGGGTTCACCCTCTCTATATATGTTTGGTCAACCGTATTACCGCAGCACGTATGACCATTTGCTCCGGTGTTTGTTCTTACCCAAGAATATTTTACACTAACAATGTTTTTTCCTATACGATAATAAAGCACCGTCAATACGGTGCTTGTTGTTGTCTTCATTTTGTTATTATCACTAATAAGATCTCCTGGATCCCCTGCCGCCTCTTTTGGACTCAGTGGCCCGGCGAAGATCCTGTTGCCGTTCATCGCTTTCTTTCATAAATTTGGCCAATCTTTCCTCAAAATCAGCTGATTTATCGTTTCTCCTGGAATGATGAACATGGGATGACGCCAAGTTGGGCGCGAGGTGGGATAAAGCGTTGGCAGCAAAAGCCTTGGCCTGTTTGATTGACAAGCCGATTTTACCGTTTTCGATAGCAATTACCATGACCGTCACCCGGTCGTTATCCTTAAGGTAATCCTTAACGTCTCTTACATAAGCATCGGCAACTTCGGAGATGTGGACCAGTCCGGTTTGTCCGTCCGGCAGCTCTACAAATGCCCCAAAGTTAGTGATACCTGTAACCACGCCTTCCACGATGCTTCCTACTTCAATTGTCATAAACCCGAAATATCCTCCTTGACGCAGTCCTGAGCCAAAACACGTCGTATATAATCAATCAAATTATAACCGAACCCAATTACAGTGTCAAGATATCGGTTATTGTTAATGAACCTCTGTTTTTTCAGGGTTTTTTGGCGGTTTGGGGATACTGCTTCCCTTTGCACCCGGTTTGGCCTCCAGGATTATTTTTTCACCCGGTTTCACCAAACCCAGCTTTTCCCGGGCCTCCCTTTCTATATACGCGTCCGAATTTAACTGCTCTATCTGTTTGCGCAAATCAGCGTTCTTTAAGCGGAGCTCGTCCATCTGTTCCTGGATTTTTTGAATCTCATGCCGAACATTATACATTTCCACCATTTGCCCGCCAAAAGAATAAAAGATAAATCCGAGCAATATGAGCAGAATTACACTGGGCCCTTTTAATTTGAATTTTACTTTCTTGCGTTTTCGGGTTTGCTGTTGTGTCGCCAGCTTTACCACTTTGTCCGTTTTCTGAACCTTGGCAGATAAAACCATCAGGAGTCCGCCTCCTCTTCGTCCGGTCCAAATAAGCCTAAAGCGTTACCGGGTATAATTATCACTACCTCATATCCCTTATTTCTGGCACGGTTAAACAGGGTAGCCACTGTACTGCTGGTCAACCCGAGCTTTTTCGATATCTTTTCATTTGAATAGCCCATTTCTTTCAGTGTTACTACCTGCCGCTCCCTGAAACTGAGCTTTTCGGCGCCCCGAATCTCTATTTTCATGGCCGTTACTCCCCGGCTCGCCCGCATTATCCACAATTTATGCACAAATTGTGTACAACTTTAGTACAGATATTGATTCTACATACAAAAAAAAATTCCTTCTTCAGGAAATAAAAAAAATAAACAATATTCTATTATTAAGAAACTAACTACTTCTTCTTAAACAACCTGAACCCTCGGGTTATTTTTTCTTTCATGACCAGGACTGACCGCTTGACCGGCCCCGTTATTGAATGCTCCACCACCCGTTTGGTGAGATTGCGTGTTTTGGTCCAGGCCGTGCCAAGGTAACCGATAGGAATGACAATTATGTTTCTAACCAGAAAGATAGGGTAAGTAACTAACCACAAGGTAAAGCCGAGTACTCTCATCAGGCGGTCCGCCATTTTTTTTAGCCAAAAGATAGCGAACAGTAAAATTCTGATTACAAAACCTCTGAGCAGTTTAAGATAGGCCAGGGCGCCGGTGATGACCCCTATTGCCACGTAAAACCGCAACTCTCCCCAATTGCCGACTAAAAGCAGAAAAAAAACCACCAGGGTAGAAATTATCCAAAACAGAAGATCACCCAAATAAGCAGCAATTTTCCGCGGACGGATTACCCCTTTGATTACCTTGTAAAAGTCAAACAATATACCAATGGTTACACCGATTAAGATTGTAACGATAAAGGCATAAACCTGGGATTCCAGAGACTGCATCAGTCTCCTCCCTTCGTCTGTTTATCAATACTACCTCAAAATGCGCTGAATAATGCCTTTACCTCTCCCTTTTATCCCCTTTGCGTTTTTCTCTTCCACAAAGTCCAGGGATTTGCACAGACCTTCTACCGTCAGCGATCCTTCTTCCAGGTTCAACTGAACGATATGAAGGTTTTGCCCCCGCAGCACCAGAAACCCCATTTTTGTTTCCAGGAGAATTTCCTCGTCATCAAAACTTTCTACGTTTTCTACGCCCTCAATAACGGCATTCTTCCTGTTAGTCATGACAATTTTGTATTCCTTCAAGTCGTCCCGGCCGTTCATGGCGCTGTTCCCTCCTTGTCAAATTTATCCCAAACACTTGTTTACTATTTTCATACATATTCCGGCGTTGGACATAATATGCCAACCAGGAGGGGTTTTAGACCACAAAAAAAAATAACCTGAGAGCTCTCAGGTCATGCGTCACTCATACTATTTCCACAGTTTCTCTATTGTAACGTCTTTGAAATAAAACCTGATTATGTCTTCAGGTTTCTTTCCCTGGACCGCCATTTTTTTGGCTCCCCACTGGCACATCCCGACTCCGTGCCCGTAGCCCTTGCCCGACAAGACCAGGTTCCCGTTCCGGATAGAAATGCTGTCCAGGAATGTCGAACGCATTTTATCATTTCCCAGAGCCAGCCTCAATGCGGTTCCACTTACGCCGGCATTTCCTATTTTGATAACTTCCGCCCGTCCGGAAGGCCCTCTTTTAGCTATGGAAACATTGCCGGCGCTAAGATTGCCCGGATCAACCCCGGTTGTCTTCTTGACAGCAGCCCTGACGGTTTCCGCCGGGAATGAAACGGTCCATTTTTTGTTCTCCGGCACAGTTACAGCCAGGCAGCCGTCCCGAGCGCCAGCATTAATGTATGGAGTCTTTTCCTTTTTATATCCCAGTCCTTCGACCGCCGAAGCCTCGACACCTCCGTCACAGGCGCTGTACCACGCATTTACATAGTCGCCCCGGTACTTTATAACTTCACCGCGAGTTATTTCCACGGCACGTCGGACATTGTCATTTATCTTGGTGGGGTCATAAGCCTGAAATTCCTCCACGCTGGTGGACGCATCAGTATTATGCTGCGGAACCCCGCCCTTGTCCTTCATTTGTTTCAAAGTAAAAGTGCGAGCCAGAATAGCCTGCGCCGCCAGCGCGTTGACGGGCCAGGTGGGTTCCATTTCGGCGGCGACCACACCTTTAATATATTCTTCTATTTTAATGCGCTTGACCTGGCCTGTTTCATTAACATACAGGCTTATGGTGGGTTCGGTAGTAATTCTTCGCGGAATAGGTTTTTTCTGCCTGGCAGGAGTGCATCCTGAGAGCACACTGAATGCCAAGGCAATCACCAGTACTGCTGCTTTAATTTTAAAACCCCTTTTCACAAAATTCCCCCTTAAGTTAACTTCAGCAAGATCTAATTGCCAATACTAAAAATAGTATTTTCTGAGGGAATATAAGATATACTCAGGCCTGATCTTTTCCCACTACTCAATGTCAAGCACCCTGGTCTCCTCAAGCACACGGTAGAGGTCCTTGGCTTGGTCAGCCCTGACGGTATTTGGCGTGCCCAGTACTTCTATCTTTATCTTTTTACTGCCAAAATCAAGTTCCAGCACATCCCCGGGTTTAATCTCAGCGCCGGGTTTGGCCACCCTTCCGTTTACACATACCTTCCCACCGTCACAGATGTCTTTGGCCAAAGTCCTCCGTTTAATGATGCGGGCTACTTTCAAGAATTTGTCTAACCGCATTTACTACCTCCTGATTACAAAATACGACATAGAAAAAAATCAGGTTCCGGCGAACCTGATTTAGTTCTGTTTAGGAAACTGAATCTTTAAGAGCTTTACCTGCTTTAAAAGCGGGAACCTTAGCTGCCTTAATCTGAATTTCTGCCCCTGTTTGCGGGTTGCGCCCTTTCCTGGCCGCCCGCTTGCGGACTTCAAAAGTCCCAAAACCTACAAGCTGGACTTTGTCACCCTTGGCCAGAGTCTCTTCAATGCTGGAAAATACAGCATTTACAGCCTTTTCGGAATCTTTTTTGGTCAGACCTGATTTCTCTGCCACACTACTAATCAGTTCCTGCTTATTCACAAAAAATCCCTCCTAAATGTAATTAAGTAATTGTATTAGAGTTACTTTTATTGCATTCGCTAAAACCCTTTAATCTCCTGCTTTTTGCCCAATTTTTTCTTACAAACTCTAAGTTTTTTTCTCCCTTTGCCTTGTTTTGGCCTCCTCCCACAAACTGTCAAGCTCCGCCAAATCCATACTCCCAAGCTCCCTGCGGGCTTGAGCCGCTAAGGTTTCCATTGTCTTAAAGCGTTCCTTGAATTTTCGGATGGCCGCGGTTAAAGCTTCCTCGGAATTCACCTCTAACAGGCGGGCCAGATTAACAACAGCAAACAAAAGATCTCCTATTTCATCCCGGATTCTTATTTGATCAGCTTTGGAAACAGCTTCTTTGATTTCATCGATTTCTTCCATCACTTTATCTAAAGCCCCGGTATATTCAGGCCAGTCGAACCCAACCTTAGCGGCTTTACGCTGAATTTTCTCAGCCTTCATTAAAGCCGGCATGTTTTGGGGAATACCGTCCAGAAGAGATTGTCGCGTTTCGCCTTTTTCCTCTAATTCCCCCTTTTTAATTTTTTCCCAGTTCACAGACACCTCCCTACTGCTGTTAACAGTGGCGCTGCCAAAAACATGCGGGTGCCTTCTCACCAGCTTCTCGGATATCCCCTCAACCACATCATTCAGGTCAAAAAACCCGCTTTCCCTTGCTATCTGTGCATGGAAGGCTATCTGTAATAATAAGTCTCCCAATTCTTCGCAAACTTTATACATATTACCTTCATCTATTGCCTCTAACACTTCATAAGTTTCTTCAATGAGGTATCTTTTCAAGGAAGCATGGGTCTGCTCCCGGTCCCACGGGCATCCGTTCTCCCCCCTCAACTGTTCCATGATATTTACTATTCGGTCCAGCGGGAACCTGCTCACCATGGCCTTTGCTTCGGGGTACGGCGGTATGTAAACACAAGTCAAATGATCAATCCAGTCAAGCCTGTCCAATTCAAACAGCGGAATATCCTCAATCCGTTCCTGCCCGGGAATACCCGCGGCAGTGATCACCTTTATCCTGTGTTCGTCAGGATAAAAGTCCATGAGAGAAAGCTTCACCTCGGATGCCACCATGGAATTATAAACCTGCATTACAAGGTTGGGTATGAGAGGGTCAGGGCGGCAGCCCCGGGCGTGTTTTTCGTCCATTAAACCCAGCCCGTCTATTAACTTTATTCCCTCGGACAGATTCAAACGCAGTGCGGTAATCACCGGGTCTAAAAAACTCATGGCCGGCAATATTTCATATCCAAGGTTTGCTTCCCGGGCCAGCCGGATTATCTTCAGAACAGATTCCTCACCTACCAGGGGATGGCCCGGCACCGCATACACCACCGGTTGCTCCCTGGCCGCATTTATTATAACTTCCGCAATTCCGGCATAAAGCTTCTCAAAATCACAGGACTTCTCATACAAGTAATCAAATGTTTTGAACTTGATACCTTGACCTGAAAGTTCCCCGACTACCGGGTGCCTAGAAGTCCGGATAAACAAGGCGGACGCTTTTTTGAGAACTTCCAGCGCTCCCACGGTAAGAGAATCTGTCCCGCCCGGCCCCAGGCCCACTATGGTTATGTGTTTTTCCAAACTAACCACCACTTCCCATGGTTCTGTCATCTGATTCTTAGGATACGGCGTATCAGCAGTGAAGGCCCCGGTATGGGCATATGCCTGAACCCTCCTAACGCTGCCAGGGCCAAGAAATACAGGAGCGCCCCGATTACAATGGAAGCGACCGTACTCCACGACCCGCCCATGATTATTCTTAACCAGTGATAGGAGAGATAAACCCCTGCTGCCATAATTGTAACAGCTGTTGCCGGTTTCAGCAACAGAGTCCGGTAATTGGGAACCCATCCTGCCAGCTTGCGGAGAAAGGCAAAATTTAAGTAAGAAGAAAGCGCGAAACCGACTACTGTCCCTACGGCTGCTCCAATTATACCAATTTGGGGAAGAGCAGTCAAAAAATAGTTTGCCATGAACTTAACTGTAGCCCCAAGAACAAGGCTCAAGACAGGCAGGAATGTTTTGCCCATGCCCTGCAGGATACCGGCGCCGGTCTGGTGAAGCCCCAGAAAAAAAGCCGCCGGGGCAAGATAGGCCAAAGGCAAACCGGCTTCCGGACACTTAAATAAAAGGTCTGAAATCGGGGTGGCCAGCACAGCCAGTCCTACAGCCGCCGGTAAGCCCACCAAAACCGTGATTTCGACGGCAGCCTCAGCCTGCCTTCCTATCTCCCGGTAGTTTCCCCGCTCCAGGGACCCTGATACGGCCGGTACCAGAGAAGCCGCCAGAGAAATCGTGATTACAGTGGGCAGGTTAATCAGAGTAACGGCCCCTCCGGTCAGTTCCCCATAAAGCTGAACCGCCCTTGACACGGAATAACCGGCCAGCTGAAGCCGTCCGGGCACAGTTATGGCATCCAGGGTCTGCATGACCGGCATGACAAGACCTCCGATTGATATCGGCAGGGCCAACACCACAACCCTGTGCAGGATTTCAAACACTCCCCGGGAATGTCTCCTGCCGGCGGGTCCGGCAGATCCGGCCGGGATAACGCCGAGGTAAGGCCTTAAAAAGAAAAGCCCCATAAGAAATAAGGTTCCCGCCGCAGCCCCTGTAACAGCGCCGAAAGTGGCCGCAGCCGCCGCATATTCTACTCCCTGCGGAAGAAACACAGCAGCACCTGCCAGAACCGTAACAACCCTGACAATTTGCTCCATTACCTGGGAACATGCCGTGGGAACCATCTCCTGAAAACCCTGAAAATAACCCCTGAACACAGACATGATGCCCACAAAGAACACGGCCGGGGCAATGGCCGCAATGCTGTAGTAGGCCCGTTTGTCATGCAGGACGTGATCCGCCAGGTAAAATGCCCCTTTGTACAGCAGGAAAGATGCTATCCCCGAAACAATAGCTATAAAAATTAAAGTTATCTTGAATACTCTTGCCACCGCCGGAAAGTCCCGGCGGGCCAGGTTCTCGGAAACCAGCTTGGAGACGGCGACCGGGATACCGGCGCTCGATACGGCCAACAGTGTGGTATATAAAGGGTAGGCCATCTGGTACAACCCCATTCCCTCCGGGCCCACCACTCTGAAGAACGGGATACGGTACAAAGCGCCAAATAGTTTACTGACTAAACCTGCAATTGTTAATATAGCAGCCCCTTTGATAAACGAATGGGTTGTCATGCCATACCTCCCAGACAGATTCAATAAATGTTTATTTTGGGAGGTAGAGAATTATTATTCGACAAAGAAAATAAGGTAGCGGTACACCGCTACCCTTAAACCTCATTATTGCTCCATTTGCTTGGCCAAAAAGCCTGCCGCGGTTTGGGCCAGTTTCATCTCCATATCTCCCATTTGCACTCCTTCTTCTTTGGAGAGGAGAATAACAGCGCCAATAGGGTCCCCTTCCGCAATAATCGGGGCGATTACTTCCGCGCTGAACTTGCAGGGTTCGTCCTCGTCACCCTCTATTACCGGGCAGTCTTTGCAGTTGGGGTCAGCCCCCGGGTTGTTGATAAGCGCCGCTTTTCGCTCTTCCATCACCTTTTCTACGGCAAGGCCAATTGGTTTGTTCAAAAACTCCTTTTTGGGAGCGCCTGCAACGGCAATAATAGTATCCCGATCGGCAATACAGGCAATATGTCCGATTGCTTCGTACAGAGAGTCAGCATATTCTTTGGCAAAATCGCCCAACTCACCGATCGGAGAGTATTTTTTAAGGATAACCTCTCCTTCTCTATCAACGAAAATTTCCAGAGGGTCCCCTTCTCGAATCCTTAGGGTTCTTCTGATCTCCTTGGGAATAACCACACGTCCTAAATCGTCTATTCTGCGTACTATACCGGTTGCCTTCATTAGTTCGCTTTCCCTCCTTTTTCTGCATTATTTAACAGTGGTCTTCTTTCACTGTTAGTATATAACGCAGTCAAAGGAATTATTCATTTTTTTCCATTGATTTAATTAAATTGAGTGAAGATAAATAAACATTATTTAGATGCCGGCTGTTGTTGTGTTTGAGGCTGAGGAGGTATCTGCGGAGCGCTCTTGGCCAGCGAATTCGTAATCTTGGCTTTGGCCCTGAGGTCTGCTACATACTGGTCAAATTTTGCCTGTTTATTATTGGCCAACAGGGTCTGCTTGATTCGATCTCTGGCTTCCTCAAAAGAGAGCTGCTTCTCAGGAGTCAGGGATTCGAGTTTGATTATATAGTAGCCACCCTGTGTTTTTACGGGAGTCTGGGTGTATTTCCCCGGTTTAAGCTTCATCACGGCATCATCAAACTCTTTGGGGAGCATGACACTGCCTCTGGAATAGGGGCTGTTCCCGGCCACATCTTTAATTAATCCTCCGTCGGTCTTAAACCTTTCGTCTTCGGATTTTTCTTCAGCCAGTTTTGCAAAATCGGCGCCGTTGTCAAGCTGTTTAATAATATCCTGGGCAATTTTTTGGGCATCTTGTTCACTGCGCCCCTGAGGTGTCGGCTGGCCCGGCGCCACGGGCTGGCTGGGATCATTAAATTTAATGAAAATTGCCCTTGCCTTTATTTTAGCGGGTTCCACGTACTTGTCCTTATTTTTGTCATACTCTTCCCGGACCTCAGTGTCAGTGACCTCTACCTTACCGGTAACCTTCTGATAAAGACCGTTGTAAGCAACATTAAAAGCCACCAAATCTTCCATCTCTTTCATTGTATAGCCAAATCTCTTTAAATCATCTTTAAACGCTTTTTCACCGCCATAGCGTGCTTTAATCTCATCAATCTGTTTGCTGATTTCGCTTTTGGAGGGATAGACTCCCTCTTTCTTGGCAGCCTGCACGATGATGGCCTTGGTTATCATGTCTTCCAGCGCTTGTTGTTCCAGAGCTTTTAACATCATTTGGCCTTCCTGGCCGCTAAATGTTGCGCCCTGCTGCTCCAGGGCCATTTTTTTCTTTTTCATTACTTTATCCAACTGTGTCTTGGTGATTTTCTCGCCGTTTACAGTAGCAACAGTCTTGCTGCCGCATCCAACGACTGTGATTGAGAATAACAGAACAATCATAAGTGCAATAATTTTATGGAATTTTCTCATCCGGTTTTACCCTCCCCTTTTTGTCATAACCTTATTATAATGCCAAGCATTTCAATATTCAAGTTCTTTATTTTACCGGGTTTGTCAACTTGCCCAAGAGTATTTCCAGTTTCTCTAGTAATTCTGACCCTTTAAACCCCCGGACAGACAGAATAATCTGTAAATTAGGGGTCACAGCGAACGATACCCGGTTCCTGAAATACGCAGTAAGGGGAGCCAGTTGCTCGGCTTTGATGTTTGACTCTTTATGGAACTTAATATTTATGGTGTCCTTCTGGTGAATAATGCTTTGGACCGCCAATTTTTGGGCCAGCGTCTTGATCCTGGCGATATGAAGAAGATTTGTTACCGGCTCCGGCAGGTCCCCAAAGCGGTCGATGAGTTCTTCTTCCACATCTCTTGAGTCTTCCAAATTCTCAATATGCATTATTCTCTTGTACACTTCTATTTTGACCGCCGGGTCTGAAATGTAACTGTCACTGATAAAAGCATCGATGTTCAGTTCCAGGTTGGGTTCCGGCAGTTCAACCGGAGCCAGGCCCCGGACTTCATGTACCGCTTCATCCAGTAACCGGCAGTACATATCGAACCCCACTGCCATCATGTGGCCATGCTGTTCAGGTCCCAGGATGTTGCCCGCTCCCCTGATTTCCAGGTCTCTTATAGCTATCTTAAACCCCGCTCCGAACTCGGTAAACTCGCGGATAGCCTGCAGACGTTTCTCCGCCACCTCGCTGAGGACCTTGTCTTTTTTATACGTAAAGTAAGCGTACGCCAGCCTGTGCGACCTTCCCACCCGGCCTCTCAGCTGGTGGAGCTGGGACAGGCCCATTTTTTCGCCCTCATCCACAATAAGGGTGTTTACATTCGGTATATCCAGGCCTGTTTCAATTATGGTGGTGCACACCAGCACATCGTATTTGCCGGCAATAAAATCGAGCATTCGTCTCTCCAGCTGGTCCTCTCGCATTTGTCCGTGAGCGACAACAATCCGGGCTTCCGGGACCACAGCCTGAATCAGATAAGCAGTTTTATCGATATCCACCACCCTGTTGTGCACAAAGTAAACCTGTCCTCCCCTGTCAATTTCCCGCCGGATGGCATCCGCAATAATTTCCAGGTTAAATTCCAGCACATAAGTCTGGACCGGGAACCGGTCTTCCGGCGGTGTCTCCAGGACACTCATGTCCCTGGCCCCAATCAAAGCCATGTATAATGTCCTGGGAATGGGAGTGGCGGTAAGGGTTAAGACATCAACATTTTTCCTGAGGTGCTTGAGTTTTTCCTTGTGAGTAACACCAAAGCGCTGCTCCTCGTCAATGATGACAAGTCCCAGCTCCCTAAAGGCCACATCGTCCTGGAGAAGACGGTGGGTACCTATAATAACATCGACAAGCCCTTTTTTAACCTTATTGAGGATTTTTTTTTGTTCTTTTAGTGTCTTGAACCTGCTGAGCATTTCCACCTGGATGGGATATCCGGAAAACCTCTCCGTAAAGGTATTATAATGTTGCTGAGCCAATATGGTGGTGGGGACAAGAACGGCTACCTGTTTGTTGTCCGTTACGGCCTTAAAGACTGCCCTCATCGCAACTTCCGTTTTCCCGTAACCCACATCCCCGCACAAAAGCCGGTCCATGGGCCTTGCTGTTTCCATATCCCTTTTTATTTCCTCGATTGCCTTAAGCTGGTCAGGCGTTTCCTCGTACGGGAAAGCATCTTCAAATTCCTTCTGCCAGACCGTATCCGGGGAGAATTTAAATCCTGGGATCTTTTGCCTTGCCGCATAGAGACCGATCAGGTCATGAGCCAGGTCTTTGACCGATTCCTTGACTTTCTGTTTGACCCGGTGCCACTCGTTCCCCCCGAGCTTGTATAGTTTGGGAGCAGTCCCTTCCGCGCCAAGGTACTTTTGAATTAACCCAATCTGGTCAGTAGGGACGTAGAGTTTGTCCTCACCGGCATACTGCACCAGCAGGTAGTCTTTTCTGACCCCTCCTACCTCTAATTGTTTGATGCCCATATACCTTCCGATACCGTGATTAACATGGACAACATAATCCCCTGCCCGGAGGTCGGAGAAATGACTGACCTTGGCCCCCTGCTGGGTGTGGGCCCGGACTATGCGGGTTCTCTTAGGCTGCCCGTAAATTTCCCAGTCCGTAATAACTGCCAGTTTTACCGGGGTTAATTCGAAACCTGCCTCCAGAACACCGCAGGCAATTACAATTTCCCCGGGAAAAATCCGGGCGGGCAATCCGTTCTCCAACCTGGCAAAAATGTCCTGGTCCCTGAATAATTGGTCAATCTTTTCGGCCCTTGACCGTGTGCTGGCAAAAACAACCACAGCGAACCCGTTGCCTTTAAGGGTCCGGATTTCGTCCATCAGGAGGTTGGTTTGGCCCTTAAACATGTGCATGGTTTTGGCGCTGAAATTTACTATGTTCCGGGGCTTTGTCTCAACCTGTTTGGGCAGAAGGGAAAAGCCTACTTTAACAAAACGGGTAAGCGTCTTGTTAAGCTCGTCATACCTGACGTTGTTTTGAATCTGGGAAGGCAAAGCAAGCCCCTGTTCCAGCAGGTTGGTATGTGTTTCCGCCTGTTCCAGGGTCCTGTTTTCAATCGTTTCTCTTTGCCTGGCCGGTTCCTCCAGGAAAATAACGGTATCAGGGGGGAAATAGTCCAGCAGAGTTACCGCGTCAGGGTAAAAAAAAGAAAACAGAGACTCGGTCCCTTCCGGGGCTGTACCTTGCTCAAGTTTTTCAATAAGCTCCCCCACTCTGTCGGCCAGTCTCCTGTATGCGTCGTTCTTCCCGGCTTTTAACAGCATGGCCTTCTGGGCGGTAAACTCTTTTTGGATTAACGGCAATGCCCGGGCTATTCTTTCTTCAGGAAATAAGGTCTCCTTTGCCGGAAGAATGGAAATCTGGTCCCTTTTCTCAAGCGACCGTTGGGTTTCTACCGTGAATTCCCGGATAGATTCGACCTCGTCATCAAACAACTCTATTCTAACAGGATTATCATAAGTAGGAGGGAATACGTCCAGTATCCCTCCTCTGACACTGAAATGCCCGGGCCCTTCCACAAGGTCAACGCGTTCGTATCCCTGATCAACCAGGCGCCTGGCCATATCCGAAAGGTCTAACCTTTGTCCCAGCTTAATACTCCGGCAGTGGCTCTGAAAAATCCGGGGCGGGATCAGCCTTTTCAGCAGTGCTTCCACAGGGGCTACCAAAACAGGCCTGTCGGCACAAATAACTGCTTGCAGGGCCCGCAGTCGCTGGGCCATTACCTCACGGCTCCGGGCAATTGCGCCAAAAGGCACGGGGTCCAGGTCAGGATAAAGCAATACTTCCCTGTCCGGAAGAAGAGTTTTTAAGTCCACGGCCTTTTTCTTGGCTGACTGGGAACCGGCGGCGAGAAATAGGACCGGCTCCCGGCAGCCGTTTATGAGCGCTGCGGTAACGTAACTTACCTGGGAAGACGCCAGGCCGTAAACCATCTGGTATCCAAGTTTTTTCTTAAGCCCACTGGCCAGGGTAAGATATTCTTCATTTTCCAACAACAGCTCATAGAAACCGTGCATTGCCATTATTGTTTCCAACCTTTTCATAATTTTAAGTATGCGGGCATGCCAAAAGCACCGGTTGTTGACCCGGCGGCTGTATTAAAACGACAATATTTGAGTGGCGGTGGCCCGGTATAATTTTATGAATATTCAAAAAAAGCTTTAGCGATTACAGCTAAAGCTTTGCAAGGTCTTTAATGTATTAGCGGTTGCCGGTAAAAAACAATATCGTGCTCGCCGTCCAGACCCAGTGCCTTATTGCATTCGTCACAGGTAGAAGATATATACATACCGGACCCCTTATGGTCTTCTAATATTATATCGTGGCTTTTTTCCTCAGTCAAGGTTGGAAAACCTGCCTGTTTTTCCGGATCAGGAATTTCCTCTTCTTTAAATATATTTTCACAGCAGTCACAAACATATTTTATCTTCACCGGGCTACCCCCTTTTTTGTGACCATAAATTGCATCACTGTAACATTCCAAAGCATATGTACCGTGTAACCCGTTAACAGCGCGGGCCAGAAAACACGGTATTTGTGGAAAACCAGGGCCGTTAAATACCCATAAAAAACATGCCCCAGCAAACTCGCCAAACCCGCTTTAAGGCCCTGGAAACCGGCATCCCAGGCGTCGTAAATGCCCTCTGCCAGACCGAATACACCGTGGGTAAGCACCAGCGGGCTGCCTGTCAAAATTGCCGCCCCGTTCTTAGCCAGTTCTTCAATGAAAGGGCCTGCTGCCACTATCACTTTGGGGCCCATAAGTTTCAGGGCAGCCCGGTTTCCCACCCAGGAAACAGCGGCCGCCAGTATCCCGGCGACGAGAAACCCCATGGAACCCCTCCAAAACGAGTATTATCTTTTATCTTGGGCAGAAACAATAATATTTATACCAAAAACAAAACGCGGACTAATCCGCGTTTCACTCATGATTCACCTCATTCATGGCCTTTTCGACCCCTTTCTCCAGAACCTCCAGTACCGCATCGGCCGCTTTTTTCACCGCTTCTGTTATTATCTTGGCCTCTTCGTCGCTAAATTTCCCGAGAACATAATCCACTGACTCCACGTTTTCATTTTCCGGACGTCCGATACCTATACGCAAACGGGGAAATTCTTCTGATTGAATGAGATAAATAATTGATTTCATCCCGTTGTGGCCACCGGCCCCACCCTTCATCCTCAACCGCAGCTTACCAAGGGGGAGGTCCATATCATCAAAGACAACCAGTAAATCTTCCGGTCCTATCTTATACCACTGAACCATGTCAATTACCGCTTCCCCGCTGAGATTCATATAAGTCTGGGGTTTGGCCAGGACTACCTTCTCATAGCCCACAAAGCCTTCCCCGATAACACTCTTGAATTTGACCCGGTCAACCTTAATGCCCAGTTTCTCAGCCAGGTAATCAATAACCAGAAAACCCACGTTATGCCTGGTGTCAGCGTATTGTTTACCGGGGTTGCCCAGCCCGACTATAAGTTTCAATTTTGCTCCCCTCCTGTTCAACCTTCTCTCTAATTCTCTTGCCGTGTATTTTTATCCTGCTTTCGGGCAAAGTGAGAGGTCTGAATTAAAGGAGCTGTCCCATAATAAGCGGCTTATTATGAGACAGCTCCTGTTCTTTATCTGGTCGATGGCCTTTGAATTACTCGCCTTCACCCTTTTCCCCAGCTTCTTCCTGAGGCCCGGCTTCTTCCTTGGCAGGAGCAACCGCGGGTCCTTCGGCTTCCGTTGTCTCAGGTTGTTCCGCCATTCGCGGAGCAACTATTGTAACCAGAATTCCTTCAGGTTCGCTCAGGATTTTGTAATCTTCGGCAGCAGGAAGGTCTCCCACAGTGAGGTGCTCACCGATATCCAGGGAAGTAATATCAACAGATATTGAATCAGGTATCTTGGTTGGGATTGCCTCAATTTCCACTTCACGAATCCCGGTCTGAACAATCCCTCCGGCTTTCTGCCCCACTGATTCTCCCTTGAGGATAACCGGAACAGCGGCATGGATCTTGTCTTTAAGCGAAACTTTATACAAATCTGCGTGAACAATATCCCCGCGAATAGGGTCTCTCTGGATTTCCTTTACCATTACAACATGTTTGGTTGGCCCGTCTTCACCCTCGACTGTAAGGTCAATCAGGGCATTGCGGCCTTTTTTCCGGATGATTGATTCGAAGTCTTTTATATTCAACTCGATAGACTGACCGGCAATCCCTTTCCCGTAAATTACCGCCGGGATCTTTCCCTGACTGCGAAGCTCGTTTAAATAGCCCTTTGTGCCACCGGACCGTGTGACAGCATTCATTTTCGCTTCAGCCATAGTAATCCCCCTTTTCAGTAAGATTTTCTTCTTAACCCAAAAATAAGGAACCTGATTATAATTTATTTCTTGGCATTGCCGAAACATCCCTTTTATTTTTGACAAAAACTTTTGTTGATATTTACCTATAGTATTGACCATAAACTGGAATAACAAACATATTTCATGAATAACATGGTAGCAAAGAAATTTTTGGGGGGTTTTATATGAGAAGGAGCCGCAAATTTATCTCCATGCCGATAGTAAGTTTGGAAGAAGGAATGCAGATTGGAACGGTAAGAGGACTTGTAGTGGATCCGGTAAAAATGGAGGTTGCCGCTATAATCGTTGACCAGCAAGGCTGGTTTAGAGAACAAAAGATAATCCCCTTTTCAAAAGTCAGGAGTGTCGGCAGTGATGTCATAACCATTGACCAGTCGTCTAATGTCCAGAGAACAATTAGCCTGCCGGAAATACTGAAATTAATGAAAGAAAGGGTCAATCCGATAGGGACCAGAGTAGTTGTAGAAAACGGCACGGCTTTAGGGGTAGTGGATGAATATTACATAGATGAAACTACCGGTAAAATAACGGACCTCGAAATAAGCGGCAAGTTCCTGGAGAGCCTGTTCAAAGGAAAAGCCACGCTTTCCACGGAACATGTCCGGACCATAGGAGCTGACGTAATTGTTGTTAAAGACGGAGCCGAATCCTACCTGGAAAAAATTGAAGGCGGTCTCCAGGAAACCATCCAAAACATTAAAGAGGGCACTTCAAACCTCTGGGAATCAACCAAACAACGGACCAGAGTAATCAGTAAAAATATAAAAGATAAATACGAAAAAGCGGAGAAAACAGTTTCCGGAGAGGAGCAAACTCCTAAGAGCGCGGCCCGGCAACCGGAAGCCTCTGATAACCAGATCGAACCGGACCCAAACCTTGATGTAACCGGTCAAGTTGAAATTAAAGAAGAAGATATACTGCCCGGGATTACAGAATCGGAACAGCCGCAGGACAAAAACCCTAACGGTGAAGATACCGGCGCCCAAAATAACTGATTAATTCGGAAAAACAAAAAAGCCGGGAAATTCCTCAGCTTTTTGACAAAAATCACTGGTACGGTCAGGTTAAGTTTCCACAGCTTAAGCAAACAGTTTGCTCACCGAAAGGTCTTCGTGAATCCTGATAATTGCCTCCCCTAACAGCGGCGCTACAGACAGGACGCGTATTTTGCCAATTGCTTTATGTTCAGGAAGCGGGATTGTGTTGGTGATAACCACTTCTTTAATAGGCGACTTCTGCAGCCTTTCAATGGCCGGTCCGGATAACACGCCGTGCGTACAGCACGCATAGACTTCCCTGGCGCCGCGCTCCAGAAGGGCTTCCGCACCCTGTGTTATCGTACCCGCCGTATCAATAATATCATCAATCATGACGACAGTCTTTCCCTCTACTTCCCCAATGATGTTCATGATCTCGGCCACATTCGGTTCCGGCCTGCGCTTGTCAATTATCGCAATAGAAGCTCCGATCCGCTCAGCCATATCCCGGGAACGGGTAACCCCTCCAAGGTCAGGTGATACAACTATTACATCTTTAAGGTTCTTACTCAGGAAGTATTCAGCCAGAATCGGAACTCCGGGGAGGTGGTCGACAGGGATATCAAAAAAGCCCTGGATCTGACCGGCGTGAAGGTCCATGGTAATAACTCGCATGGCCCCGCTGGCAGTAATAATGTTTGCCAGCAGCTTGGCCGTAATAGGGTCACGGGCCCGCGCTTTCCTGTCCTGCCTGGCATAACCGTAATATGGAATAACCGCCGTGATCCTGCGGGCAGAGGCCCTTTTCAAGGCGTCTACAGTAATCAGCAGTTCCATAATATTTTCATTTACAGGGTAACAGGTGGGCTGGATGACAAAAACATCTGCTCCCCTGACACTTTCATTAATCTTGACCTGGATTTCGCCGTCACTAAACCTGGATACCTTGGATTCCCCGACCGATACTCCCAGGTACTCGGCAATTTCCTCCGCCAGGCTTAAGTTGGCGTTTCCCGAAAAGATTTTGAGCTTCCGATTAAATATTGGCATTGGCTGTAAAAACCTCCCAGTGATTAAATTAATCCCGTCCTTTTATTATATCACTTTTTCTTGGTTTTTTTATCAACCCAGCCGGGATATATTGACTGTTTTGCTCTTTCGACGGACAAAGCCCCGTCGGGCACATTCTTGGTTATGGTGGAGCCGGCCCCTATAACAGCATCATTACCGACATGCACCGGGGCCACCAGGTTGGTATTGCTGCCAATAAAGGCATTGTTCCCTATGGTTGTTTTCCATTTTTTAGACCCGTCATAATTACAGGTTATAGTTCCCGCTCCGATATTGACCTTGTCCCCGATTTGCGCATCACCAACGTAGCTTAAATGCGGCACTTTGCTGCCTTTTCCGATAACTGATTTTTTAATTTCAACAAAGTCTCCCACTTTTACTCCGTCGCTCAATATTGTTTCCGGCCTGATAAAAGCAAAAGGACCCACTGAAACATTATGGCCAATCGAAGATTCAAGGACGACGGAGTTCTGGATTATCACATTGTCACCCGCGGTAACATCCTTCAGGCGGGTATAAGGCCCTATCTGGCATTTTTCCCCTAACCGGCAAATGCCTTCGATAATGGTTCCGGGATATACAACCGAGTCCGGTCCGATGACCACATCCTGATTTATATATGTATTCTGAGGATCAATAATAGTTACCCCTTCCATCATAAGTTGTTCCAATTTATTCTGGCGCATTATTCTATCCGCCTCAGCTAACTGGACCCTGTTATTAATCCCCATGGTTTCCAACGGGTCACGAACAGTCACTGCTCCGATACTTTCCCCGTCATTCCTTAGTACGGACAGAACATCGGTCAGGTAATACTCTCCCTGGGTATTAACCGCGGTGATTTTTTTAAGCCCGGCAAAGAGTTTAGGGCTATTAAAGCAGTAAATTCCGGTGTTAATCTCTTTTAGTTTTAACTGGTCGGCGGCAGCGTCCCTGTGCTCAACAATTTTAAGCACCCGGCCGTCGTCATCCCTTATTATCCGCCCGTAACCGGTAGGATCATCCATCAACGCCGTCAAAACGGTGGCGGCATTTCCGGACAATAAATGAGCCTGAATTAATTGAGCCAGGGTTTCCGGTTTAATCAACGGAGTGTCCCCGCACAAAATTAAAATATTCCCCCGGAATTCTGCCAGCAAGGACTCTGCCTGCATTACCGCATGTCCGGTTCCCAGTTGGGCGGATTGATAGACCCACTCGACCTCCGAATTGTCAATTGCTTCCCGGACCATTTCCGCTTCATGACCAATCACAACTATATTCCTGCTTATTCCCGCTTCATAAGCCGCCTTAATTACATGGGCCAGCATCGGTTTTCCGCAAACATTATGGATAACTTTGGGCAGACGGGACCTCATCCGCGTTCCTTTGCCCGCTGCCAGTATAATTGAAGCAACCTGTCCCAAGCCTGTCTCCTCCCTGTATATTTAGCCATAAGTCACTATTTTACCCTGAATAATATTGTATTCCACATAAAATTTACTTTTCCTGCGGTACTTTCAAAAGATAGCTTGCCAATTTGCGTCAAAAAAAAGACAGGAGTTCAACTCCTGTGAATTTTGTTAGTATCAAGCAAGGGCATTTTGATATGCCTCCAGCACAGCGCTTTGGATTATCTCCCGTGCATCGGAAGTGATGGGATGAGCAATATCCCTGAACTCACCCTCGGGAGTCTTGCGACTGGGCATAGCCACAAACAGGCCATTTTGTCCCTCGACAACTTTCACATCATGAATCACGAAAGCATCATCCAGGGTAACCGAAACAATGGCCTTCATTTTCCCGTCCGAATTAATCTTCCTTACCCTTACATCAGTAACATTCATTTTTGTGCATCCCCCTTTTTGGCCCTTTAAAAATCTTTCGTTAAATTTCGATATTCTTCATTTACCATGGAATTCCTTCCTTTGGACCGAAAAATATTGAGAAAATTTTAAATATACTGAGAATGACTCCTAAACAACTGATATTGCTTCAATCTCTATTCCCACATCCCTGGGCAAACGGGCTACTTCAACGGTTGAACGGGCCGGGGGGTTGTTCTTAAAAAACTGTGTATACACTTCATTGATCAGTGAAAAATCATTCATGTCCCTAATAAACAAAGTGGTTTTGACCACCTTGTCCAGGGAACTTCCTGATGCGGTCAAGACAGCTTCCAGGTTTTTGAGAACCTGCAAAGTTTGACTCTTTATGTCGCCCGCTACTGTTTCTCCCGTCACCGGGTCCAGAGGAATCTGCCCCGAGATAAATACCAAATTTCCCCACTTCACGGCCTGGGAATAAGGGCCGATTGCCGCGGGAGCTTTTTCAGTTACAATGATCTCCTTTAGCATTCGTAGTCCTCCTTGCAAATTTTATAACCTCTTTCAGGCAGTATCTTGAAAACAAAATACCCGGATTAAGCAGATTTATCCAGGTATGCGGAAACAATTGAATAATCGCTGGGCTTATCCACATCTATGCCAATTTCGGGAAATGTGGTGATAACAGCTTTCCCTTTAATCCCCATCAGTTCTGACACCTTTTTTTCCAATTCCGGGATGGACAGCCGGTTGACCAGGAACTTCAGCACAAATTTAAACCCTAAAAGCCTGCACAGATGAAAAGGGCTTTTTCTATAATAAATGAAGTTCTCGGCCAACGGAGCGCATTTAACAACCGCCGCCGGGTTGATGATAAACAGGTTACCCCCTGTAAAGGTGCCTTCCTGGAGTTTGACACACGTTCTGGTAATACCCGGGAAACGCCGTTGAATCTGTTCCATCGGGACAATGGGGTAAAAAAAATCAATGTTCTGTTCCCTGCTTCGTCTTACAAAATCGTCAACGGCCCTGGGAGTCAGCAAAGGAATATCACAGGCAGCCACTAAAACCCTGCGGGTGGTGTCAACTGCTTTGAACGCCCTGAGCAGGTTTTCCAGCGCTGTCCCTTCCGTTTCCACAACTTCTACGGATTCTTCGGGAAAAATGTCTTTTATCTTCGCCGGTCCCGCTATCACAATTTTATTTACGCTTTTTGCCTCAAGCAAGGCATCTACAACGTACCTGATCATAGGTCTGTCCCCTACTCTAATCAGGGCCTCACTGGCCTCATCACTGCATTCCCGCAGCGGGCCGGAATTAGAACTGCCGGCTAGAACAACTGCATCGAGCATTGGGTCTTGTTCCCCTTTATGTTGAATATTACCTGTCTTTTTCAGGTATCTTATGTTCATTTAATAATTCAAACATACTGTTTTCGGCATTTTCAATGTGTTCCCTGGCCAGAGCCTGAGCAAGTTCTACATTTCTCTCGGAAACCGCTTCCACTATTTTCTTGTGTTCTTCCAGCGCATATTTCATCCGACCCGGGGTAGAGAGGGAAGCGGTCCGAAATCTTTGAATCTGTTCCCGCAGGTTGCTTACAATCTGTACCAACCGTTCATTACGGCTGGCTTTAAATAAGGTGTCGTGAAATTCCGTGTCTACCTCGATCAATTTCTCCAGGTCATTGTTTTTGACGCATTCACCTATTTTGACCAGAATTCTCTCCAACTTCTCCAGTTCTTCCTCCGTTATCCGTTCAGCCGCCAGCCCTGCCGCAAGACCTTCCAGGGCCGCCCTGATTTCAAAAACATCAGCGATGTCCTTGGTAGAGATATCGGCCACATAGGCGCCCTTCCGCGGAACCATAACTACAAACCCTTCCAGCTCCAGTTTGCGTATAGCCTCTCTCACGGGAGTGCGGCTGACTCCCATCTCTTCGGCCAGCTGAATCTCCATAAGGCGCTCACCGGGCTTTAAAGTGGCGTTTATTATAGCTTCCCGCAGCGTTTCAAAAACAATCTCCCGCAATGGCTTGTAATTGTCAAGGGTAACAGGTATCAAGCGTCTCTCCATCTCTCTCTTCCTTTCAGGCAGGTTGGTGGAAATCAGATATCTGACAATTGAAATATTCTATCTTTTTTCTCTGAATTCCTGCTGTTCAGCAGGGTACATCCTGGAGACCTCCACAAATACGCCGGGCATTTGTGCTTTCAACCGTTCCGCGGCTTTTTCGGCTGCAACCCTGTCCTCAGCAATTCCAAACACCGACGGGCCGCTGCCGGACATGAGGGGCATTGGCAGTCCTGATTCTTCCATAACCCGTTTCAGTTGAAGCACTGCCGGGTATCTTTCCAGCGTAACGGACTCCAGCACGTTGGCCAGGTTTTCTATTATTCGCCTTAAATCGCCGGTTTGCAATGCGTTAATCATTGCCCTGGTGTCCGGCCTTCTGGTCACCCTTTCCGGGCGGAAATTTTTGTAGATTTCGGCAGTAGACACTTCCAGTGACGGCTTGACTAATACAAGCCAGATTTCGGGAACGTCCGGCAAACTATGGATGATCTCTCCCCGGCCTCTGGCCAGAGCGGTCCCCCCTCTAATGCAGAAAGGCACATCAGAGCCTAAAAGCGCGCCTTTGGTCAGAAGGTCCTCCTGACTCAAACCGAGCCCCCAGAGGCGGTTCAGGCCTTTCATTACTGCCGCCGCATCTGCGGAACCGCCGGCCAATCCTGCGGCAACCGGGATGTTTTTATCTATCCGGATCCTGATTCCCTTTTTGATGCCAAATTCATCCATCATCAACCTGGCGGCCCTGTACGCGATATTGGACTCTCCCCCAGGCAGCAGCGGGTTGCTGGCGGTAACATCGATGCCGTGCTCCGCCTCTTCTAAAACTACTACATCGTGCAGCTCTATAGTCTGCATGATGGTTTCGACTTCGTGGTAACCGTCAGGCCTTTTCCCCAGAACATCAAGCGTGAGGTTTATTTTGGCCCTGGCTTTGACCTGTATTTTCTCCATAGGAATTCCCCTTCAAAAAATATAATTATTTCTATTTAGATGTTACCGGGGAAATTCCTTCCTCTGTTAAAAAGTGTTTGGACAAACCATTCTCCTGTCGTCTGCCTCAACCTGTTGAGGCATTTTTTGGCGTGCTTCTCTGAGCAAATTGAGGACCGGTTCCAGTTTTTCGTAAAATACCGCCACCACGTCCCGGGCCTGCGCAATACTCAGCCCTCTTTCTACAGCCGGTAATTCGGAAAGCACTATTTCAACTTTTTCTTCGCTTGTTCCCGCTTCCAGAACAGCTTTTCTCATCATTTCTGCCACTTCCCCCACCTTCCGCCCCCGCAAGTGGGAATCTTCCTTGATGATAATCCGGTGACAGTACTTGGCCACTATTTTACCGACCTGGATTATGTCTTCATTTTTCCTGTCTCCCGGCATGCCCACAACCCCGATGATTCGTTTTGGCTTTAGCTTCTTGATGGTTTGCAGGGTATTTATATACCCTGCTTCGTTATGGCCATAGTCCACAACCACTCGGAAACCGCCTATTTCAAACATATTAAACCGGCCCGGGTTGTAGTTCTCATCAGAAGTAAAGCTGAGCAATCCCCGCCTGATGTGTTCCATGTCGGTCCCCAGAGCAATACACCCGGCCACGGCAGCCAGGGTGTTCTGGACATTATGCTGGGCCACTCCTGCAAATGTACAGGGGATGCGCTTGATGGGTAAAACCTTTTTGGTTTTTGCGCCGCGGGCTACCACCAGCGACCCGTTTTTGACAAAAACAGCGGTCCCCCCTACCCCCAGATGCCGTCGCACAATGATGTTGTCCGAAGCCGTACTGAAATAAATAACTCCCGATTTTATTAACCCGGCAATTTGAACAACATACGGGTCATCAGCATTCAGTACGGCAAAGCCGTTCTCGTGGACGGCTTCAGCCACAACGGCTTTGGCATAGGCCATATCTTCCAGGGTCTCAATACCTTCAATACCCAGGTGGTCATTGCTGATGTTAGTAATAATACCCACATCGCTATAATCGTAGCCCAGACCTGACCTGAGGATTCCTCCCCGGGCCGTCTCCAATACAGCTGCTTCGACAGACGGGTCCCTCAAAACCACCTGGGCGCTCCGCGGACCGGTAGTGTCACCGCTCACTATCCTTTTTTCATTAATATAGATCCCATCTGATGTGGTTTTGCCAACTACCAGACCCGTCCCCCGGAGAATGTGGCTGATCATCCGGGTGACTGTAGTTTTGCCGTTAGTGCCGGTCACCGAAATGATCGGAATTCTCGCTTTGGATCCCGGTGGAAACAGAGTCTCCACGATTGCAGCGGCTACGTTTCTCGGTTCTCCCTGCACCGGGTAATGGTGCATCCGGATTCCGGGAGCCGCGTTTATTTCAATTATTGCGCCGTTTTCCGACGTCAGGGGATGGTCAATAGCCCGGATAACCAGGTCCACTCCCGCTACATCCAGCCCTATTAGCCGAACCGCTCTTAAAACCGTTTCCATCGTGTCAGGATGAACCTGGCCGGTCACGTCGACAGCAATTCCACCGGTGCTTATGTTGGCGTTTTCCCGGAGATAGACAATCTGACCTTCCGGCGGCACCGAATCCGGTGATAATCCCCTCTTGCCCAGCGCCAACAAAACCACGGGGTCAATTTTAATTTTCGTCAGGGGTTTTTCGTGCCCTTCTCCTCTCAGGGGATCCATGTTGACCATATCAACCAGCTGCTTGATGGAATGCCTCCCGTCACCAACCACAAAAGCCGGAATTCTCTCAGCGGCTGCTACTACCTTGTCCTCCACCACTACTAACCTGTAGTGTTTTCCTTCAATGAACTGTTCTACGATAACTTTGGAGCTCAAGGAATAAGCCAGCTGAAATGCCCGTTTTATCTCCTGCCGGGACTTTAAGTTTAACGAAATTCCTTTTCCCTGGTTGCCGTTAAAAGGTTTAATCACCACAGGACCTCCAATCCGGCCAGCTATTTCGAGGGCTTCTTCTTCTGTCCCGGCGACCTCGCCCCAGGGCACAGGTATCCCGGCCTCAGCCAACAGGTGCTTAACCAGGACTTTATTGCCGGCAATGTCAACCCCGATGCATTTTGTCCGACTGGTAATGGTGGCTTCTATCCTTTGCTGGTACTTGCCGTAACCAAGTTGGAGAATACTTTCTTCCCCTAACCGCATAACAGGAATTCCTCTTTTTAATGCTTCCCTGGCGATGGCAGCAGTGCTTGGCCCTAAGCGATCTTGGGCCGCCAGGTCCTTTATCCTGTTAATTTCATTTGCCAAATCAGGATTTTTGTTTTCCAACAATGACTGAACAAGACCAACTGCACTGCAGAGAGCCTGGATTGCGCCTTTTTTCGATTCATATTCGGTAATTATATAGTACAGTCCGGGCCTTTCCGCCCTGACGGTTTTTCCGTATACCACATCACTGCCCGCAAGATACTGGAGTTCCAGGGCAACATGCTCAATCACATGCCCCAGATAAGTCCCTTCGTAAAGTCTCTCGACAAAACCTCCCGGCTTCCTTCTGGAGCAATGGTGATCCTTTAATGACGGTATGTAGTGAAGCAATTTCTCCACAAAGTGCGGAATTTCTTTAGTTGACACTTCTGTGTAATCTGCCAGGTCAATCTTTAATCTCACCACCGGCCTGTAACAGTATATGTTGGGTCCTGGGAGCGGCCTGATCTCAATAATTTTCATCGTTTTCCCCTTTCTCCGGTTCCGGTCTCAAAGGCTTTCTCTTGACCAAATCAAATCCAAATCCTTTTGGAAGAACATGCAAGATAACGTGTTCGATGGCCAGCGCCTGGCCCGGTGACAGCTCTGAAACGTTGGTAAAGACAACCTGCCTCCCGTCCAGAAAGGTTACGGTTTGTGAACCAATTATTTCCAGCATGGCATCCGGATGTACCAATACGGCCGTATCCTCATCTATACCGATTCCCATAATATAAGGATTGTGCGCCAGAGCTGACAAAAGCCGGCCAATCCTGCCCCGTTGGGCAAAATGCTGGTCAATAACTACCTCCTCCAATAATCCTAACCCGGGGGCCATCCTTATTGTATTCAGTTTAGGAGCCTGACCACTGTCTCCTTCCACAATCATTGTATTACTCATAGCCGAAGCCCCGGCGCTGGTGCCGGCAATAACAGCGCCCCGCAGGTACGCTTTGCGCAGTCCTTCATTTGCTGCCGTACCGCCCAGTATAGCGGTAATCCGCAGCTGGTCCCCCCCGGTCAAAAAGATTCCCGTGGCTTTGTCCAGGAGCCTGGCCAGGTAGGAATGATTAGCCCGTTTGCGGGAATCTACATCCACAACTTCAATGTTACCCGCACCCAACTTCTTGAAAATGTTGAAGTATTCCCGGCCTACGCTCTCCGGTTCCTGGGTGGCGGTCGTAATTATGACAATCGAAGACTTTTCAGCCCCCGACAATTCTACAAACCTGTTGAGTATTTCACATTTTCCCGTCTTATCTTCGGCTCCCCCGATGATCAGTAATGTACCTTGTACCTTGTTCCCCATTTATTCCTCCGGTTTCCATCAATCAGCACATATTTTGCCCTTTTTTACCATTTTTATACGATTTTCGTCTCACGCATATTTTTACGCATATAATGTAGATGAGTGGAAAGGAGGTCTTTATGAACGGCGGTAATGTATACTCCCAAAAACGAATTCAAATCTACACGCATAACCGGAAACTGTACCTGGTTTCGGGACGGCAGGCTGACAGGATTTACCCTGTTGCCGTGGGTAAGCCGGAAACGCCCACCCCTCATGGCACCTATCGTATCATCAATAAAATAGTTAACCCCGGCGGGGGCCTGGGGACAAGATGGATGGGGCTGGACATACCCGACGGCCCCTATGGAATTCACGGCACATTTAACCCTGAATCCATCGGAAAAGCCATCTCCAACGGCTGTATCAGAATGTATAACCACGACGTGGAGGAACTGTTCAGCCTGGTACACATCGGCACAACAGTTGTGATAGAAGCCTACGCGCCACTGAAAATTTTCTAGTACAAAATTGCTATAATTTGTTGAAATTTGTAGGAAACAAGGAGGAATTTTCCTGTCTGTAGCGAAATATTTGTGAAAAAGCAAACAAAGGGCAGGTGTTTAAATGAAAATCGGTCTGTTTTTTTCCAGGTCGGGCGGAGTCACGGACAGGGTAGTCGATATTGACGGCCTTGCCCAACGGTTCAGCGATGAGTACTATACTTTCATCGTGGATGACTTCTTCAAAACCGCCGGCCTCAAAGCAATGCTTGCGGAAATCGAAAAAAACTCATTCGATGCCGTGGTTTTGGTAGGCGACTCCCCCTTAAACTACCAAAACAAAAAAAGCGCGGAATTTGTCATTGCGCAAATCGAAGCGAGAGGGATTAATACCAACAAAATCGGGTTTGCCAACATCAAGGAACAAGTAGCTCTGGCTCATCCCAGTTATCCTCAGAAGGCGACTGAAAAAGCCAGGGTTCTCGTAGAAGTTGCCATAGAAAAAGTTAAACTGGCTCATCCCATTAAAACACGCGACATTGCGCCTCACCCGGCCGTAGCCATCATAGGAGCAACACCGAGCGGCATGCTCACTGCCCAACGGCTTCTGGAGAGGAATTTTAAAGTCTATATCATTGACAAGGCCGGCCAGTATCGCAACTTTGCCAGTAAAGAAAACCAGGACAAGATTGCTTCTGTGGTCACATTTGTAGAAATGCACCCCAAGGTCAGGTTCTTCTTCAATGCCCAGATTAACGATGTCTATGGCTATGCCGGACAATTCACTGTTGATGTCGCCACAGGAGACCAGGCAACAAGCCTGATAGTTGGCAGTATTATCGTGGCCAATACTGCCGACCGTGAACTGGCCAAAGACATCAGGCCACTCGTCCACATAGACATCAACGAGGAAGGTTTATTTAAACCTGTCAATGCCGATACACTTCAGGTCTTCACAAATGAAAAAGGAATTTTTCTGCTGCCTGACAATGAAAACCAGGAATTATCCAATATCGTCGCCCTTAGCGACTCAGTTGCGTTTGCTGTAACCTCTTTTCTTGAAAAAAAAGAAATTTGTTATAAAATTGTGGTTTCTGAAATTAATGAAGAATTCTGCAGCGGTTGCGGAACATGTGTGAAGACCTGCATGTTTAAAGCCTCCAGCATAGACCCTATAAGAAAGATCTCTGTCATTGATGAACAGCGCTGTAAAGGGTGCGGCAACTGTGTAACCTCGTGCCCCACAGGAGCCAGAGACCTGCTCACATACCCGCAAAAATACTTAACCAAGGCCATTGAACTCCTGGCCAAATTCGGCAACAGCAACGAACCCAAAGTCCTGGCCTTCATCTGCGAAGGATGCGGGTATACAGCTTTGGACCTGGCCGGCATTAACGGAATTGAATACAATGTCAATATAATGCCGCTTGGTATCAGGTGTGGTGGGAATATTGACACCCAGTTAATCCTTGATGCATACAAACAGGGCTTCGAAGGAGTGGTTATTTGTAAATGTCCGGACGAAAACTGCCGAAATATCGTAGGAAATACCGACCTTGACCGCCGGGCCAACCTGTTCCGCGAAATCCTCAGAAGTCGGGGTATCGACTCGGAAAATCTGCGTATAGTTGAAGGTCTCAGGGGAGGCAATAACAACTGCATCCACTCCGTTATGGACCTTTACAACGAAATCAAAAATAACGGAGGTGGGAACTAATGTCAAAAGTAACTGCGGCATCGGTCTGGCTTCAGGGATGTTCTGGTTGCCATATCTCTCTTTTGGACCTTAACGAAGAACTTCTTGACCTGATGGAAGTTGTAGACCTGAAAGCGTCACCAATCCAGGACATCAAGGAAATACCCGAAGTCGCCGTAGGCATTGTCGAAGGTTGTGTCTCCAACAGCCATAATATTGAGGTTTTAAAGCATATCAGGCAAAAATCAAAAATACTGGTTGCCCTCGGAACCTGCGCCAGTTTTGGCGGCATTTCGGGAATCCGGAACATATATCACAAAAAGGACGTGTTGGACAGGGCTTACGTGGAAGCGCCCAGCGTGGTGGACGGGAAAGTGCCCGGCTCCTCCGGCATTCCCCGGTTCCTGGAGGACGTAAAACCTATTCATCACATTGTCAAGGTAGATTATTACATTCCCGGGTGCCCGCCTCTGCCTGCAATGATAAGGGACGTGTTGTTTGCCCTGGTTAAAGGAAAAGAACCGGCTCTTCCGAAGAAAAGCCTTTGTGATGAGTGCGGGCGCCAACACAGAGAAATGCTTGTTCCCAAGAGAGAATTTATTACTGATTCTGTGGTATCAGTAATGGAACTGGATAAAATTGACCCGGAGAAATGCTTCCTGGAACAGGGAGTCCTTTGCATGGGTCCGGCTACCCGGGAAGGCTGTCATGCCCGGTGCATGAAGGGAAATATGCCGTGCCGCGGATGTATGGGTCCCACCCCCGGAGCCATGGAACAGGGAGCAAAAATTGTCAATGCCCTGGCCTCGGTATTACCGGCCGGCGGCCTGATGTTTATGGAAGATATGGTTGGTACAGGTTACCGTTACTCTTTACCCGTCTCCATAGTCCCTACCAATTTAAAGAAAGGAGATGGTAAGAATGGGTAATACCCTCACTATTGAACCTGTAACCAGGATAGAAGGCCACGGAAAGGTTACCATTCATCTCGATGAAAACGGCAATGTAACCGAATCCCATTTTCACATCCAGGAATTCCGCGGCTTTGAAAAGTTTTGCGAAGGCCGGATGGTTTGGGAAATGCCGGTCATCACCACCCGCATCTGCGGTATTTGTCCGGTGAGCCATCACCTGGCCGCAGCCAAAGCCTGTGATGACCTCCTGGGGGTAGAAATTCCCCCTGCGGCCAAAAAGCTCAGAGAACTGATGCATATGTCCCAGATGATTCATTCCCATGCCCTGCACTTCTTTTACCTGGCTGCTCCCGATCTGCTCTTTGGGCCGGATGCCTCGCCGGAACAGAGAAATGTGATAGGAATCCTCAACGCCAACCCGGATCTGGGCAAAAAAGCAATCAGGCTTCGCCAGATTGGACAAGCCTCCATTGAAAAAGTCGGCGGCCGTTCAATCCATCCTGTTTCCGCGATCCCCGGCGGTATGAGCAAGCCTCTTTCCCATGAGGACCGTTACATAATGCTCAAAGAAATGGATGAAGCCCTGGAACTTGCCAAATTAGCCCTCGGGGTGGCAAAAGAGGTCAATGACAAATACCGGGACCTGATCCCCCGCTTTGCTTCATTTAAAACCAAGTATATGGGCCTTGTCAGAGACGGAGCGCTGGAGCTGTATGACGGCATACTGCGGATAAAGGATGAAAACGGCAACCTGATGGAAGAATTCGAACCGAAAGATTATCTCAACCACATTGCCGAGCGCACGGAAGACTGGACCTACCTGAAATTCCCCTATCACAAAAAATCCGGCTGGCCTGCCGGAGTATACAGGGTGGCTCCCTTAGGCAGGTTAAATGTAGCGGACAGAATCTCGACACCGCTGGCCGATGCCGAATTGAAAGAATTTAAGCAATTAGGCGGGGGCCAGCCGGTCCAGGACAGCCTTTACTACCACTATGCCCGGATCATCGAATTGCTTTATGCCGTCGAGAGGGCAAAGGAACTGCTCCTCGATGATGACATTGTCAGCAGAGAAGTGAGGGTTTCCGCAGCCAGGCGGGCAGGTGAAGGGGTTGGGGTAATTGAAGCTCCGAGAGGGACCTTAATACACCATTACCAGGCAGATGATATGGGTAAACTGGAAAAGGTCAATATTATAGTTTCCACTGCTCACAACTATGCCTCCATGGACAGAGCCGTCAATGAAGTGGCCAGGCTGGTGTTAAAAAATGAAAAGGTAGAGGAACCTCTACTCAACCAGGTGGAAATGGCTATCAGATGTTATGACCCCTGCCTGTCTTGCGCAACACATCAAATCGGGAAAATGCCGTTGGAAATCCAAATTGTCAAACATAACGGCGAAATTGCCGGAACGATTAGGAGGGGAAAATAATGGAGGTCTCCAGTGCGGTTCAGGAGGTTAAAAAAGACCTGGAATCAACATTCGGAAACACCTTGGCCGCTTCCATCATTGCAATTGCCAGAACGAAAGCAAATGCACCCCTCATCGGAATGACCAAACAAAACTTTATTGACCTGGTAGACGCCATCTGCGGAGACAACCGGGTACAAAGTATGCTTGGCGCCGCGGGTACCAGGGAACGGTCAGCCAAGTGGAAAAAGCTCGTCGATTAGCCTGTTAACAATTTCCAGGGCCTCGTTGGCATTCTTAACAGCAACGGGGGTAAGATCCTCCCCAACTTCGAATGACATGCCCCTTACTGCTACCAGGTAAGCCTTGGGGAATACTCCGAAGATGCTCCCAGTCAGGGACAGGATCTCAGGGATTGACCCGATATGAGAGGTGAAGGGCTGAGGCCCGGGTTCGGGGTGAATTACCTCTAACCGAAAAGCCTCCGGACCGTTTAAGGCATCTGCATCAATAAAAATAATAAACGGGTATTCCGAAAAAGTATCACAATGGATAACATCAAGCTGGTGGACTGTCATACAGTCCACCAGCTTTCTTTTGGCCCCGTCCAATGTTTGCTGCAATATTTTGACGCAATACGGTCCGATACCGTCATCCTGTCTTACCGGGTTTCCTATTCCAACTACCAGCACTTTTTGTTTCACCAGGTTCCCCCCTGTTAAACCCGCACGGCCGATTCTCTCAAAGCTAAACTGATTTCGATATCGCCAAGTTCAATATTCAAAGGTATTAGTATTCGCCTGATATTAATGGTAGAAATCAAAACTCCCCTACCGACAATCAACGTCGGCGGAGCAAGGGTGCAGGGATAACCCGCTTTTTCCAGCTCCCTGCTGGCAATTCCGGTGATGACATTACCCATTTCAGCAATAGCGGACTCAACCATCTTATCCATTACCGGCACAGGTTTACCAAGCATTTCTGAAACGATGTTCTTGGCCGTACGCTCGGTCATTCCATACATAACAACACCCTGTACACTTCCCGTTACAGCAATTAAAACAGTTATGTCCATGGAAGTATAAGATGATTCCAAATATGCCAGCGGGCCCTTAGTGATGTTTAAAGTCCTGCCTATTTCCTGGTTTAACACCTCTGATGTGGCCACAATAAATGGGTTGATGAACTCTGCTTTCAACTGCTCTCCTTCCTTTCAGCGAGTGGATATCACTGAACCAGCATTGTAACTATCTCATCTGCAATTTTTTGAACCGGTAATATACGGTCCGCTTTTCCCATTTCCACTACGACCCTGGGCATGCCATAGACCACACTGGTCTCCTCATTCTGGACTATTGTCTTGCCCCCCATCTTTTTAACCAGGGCCATGCCGCGTGAGCCGTCATAACCCATACCCGTAAGAATTACACCAACGATTTGAGACTTATAATAATTTACCGCCGACTCAAAGGTAACATCAACCGCCGGTCTGACGCTGTGAACCGGCGGATTCTGATTCAGGCCGATCACTGTTTTAGAAATCAAAACCATATGGTAGCCACCCGGGGCCACAAAGGCCTTGCCGCATTGTAAAACGTCCCCTTCCCTGGCTTCCCGGACTTCCAATTGAGATGTCTCATTAAGCCTGTTGGCCAGGGAGTTGGTAAAACGGGGAGGCATGTGTTGCACTATCAGCACCGCCGCCGGCAGGTTCCCGGGCAATCTGGGCACTATCTGCTGCAATGCGTTGGGGCCTCCGGTAGAACTACCGATAATCACCAGTTTATCCGGTATTGCTCCCACCGGCATTACCGCAGAAGGAACAACCGGTTTAGGTGGAACGGCAACCACAGGTGTTCCCAGGTTGACCACAGAAGCTCTGGCCGCAACCTTGACTTTAGTGATCAGTTCTTCCTTTACTTTATGGATATCAAGAGAAATAGTGCCGGAAGGCTTGGGCACAAAATCTACGGCCCCGATAGTCAGAGCCCTTATTGTCGTTTCACTGCCCTCTTGAGTCAAGCTGCTCAGCATAACAACAGGAGTAGGACATTCCCTCATTATCCGTTCAAGAGCAGATAACCCGTCAAGCCGGGGCATTTCAACATCAAGAGTAACAACATCCGGTTTCCATTTTTTTACTTTTTCCAGCGCATCCAAACCGTCCCGCGCAGTATCTACTACAAAAATATCCTCGTCAGACTGTAGCAAATTGGAAACCACTTTCCGCATATAAGCAGAATCATCTACGACGAGGACATCAATCTTTTTTGCCATGACTTTTCCTCCCGCTGAGCCGGAACTCCTGTTTAACCCACAAACCTCTTAATCGTGGATAAAATTTTTTCAGGCTGGTACGGTTTTACAATGAAGTCCTTCGCTCCGGCTTTAATTGCAGACATCACGGTATTCTGCTGGCCTAAAGCGCTGCACATCACTATTTTTGCATCCGGGTCTATCTTCTTGATCTCGGCGACTGCCGTCAGCCCATCCATAACCGGCATGGTTATATCCATCAATACCAGGTCAGGTTTTATCTTTTGATACTTTTCAATAGCCTCCTGTCCATTTTCTGCTTCATCAACGGAATAGCCGTTCTCCGTCAACAATTTTGCGCACCGCATCCGCATAAAAGCCGCGTCGTCTACAAGCAACACCCTTGCCATCTTGCCACTCCCTTCTCCCTTTAATAAAACTGATTATGAGGCCGCCTTTTTGATCAAGTTAGATACATCCACAATTAAAGCCACACTCCCGTCACCGAGAATGGTTGCTCCGGAAATTCCCTGGACATCGCCAATGTATTTACCCAGGCTTTTAATCACTATTTCCTGTTCTCCCACAAGGGAATCAACCACTAATCCCACCTGTTGGCCGGCCAGGTTAACCACCACAATAAATAACTTTTCTTTTTGTTCTTCCTCGGAAACGGCCCCGGAAAACACGCTTTTAAGCCTGATCAGCGGAAGTACTTTTCCTCTGACCACAATAACTTCCCGGTTATTCACAAACTCAATCTGCTTCCGCTGCATTCGGATGGTTTCCGTAATGGTGGAAAGGGGTATTGCATATACCGACTTGCCAATAGAAACCAGCAGCGCCCTGATAATAGCAAGGGTGAGCGGAAGTTTTATCTTAAATTCCGTACCCTGTCCCACAACTGAATTAATTTCAATGGCGCCGTTAATTTTTTCTATATTGTTCCTTACCACATCCATCCCGACTCCCCGGCCGGAAACGTCTGTCACCCTAGTAGCAGTACTCAACCCGGACATGAAAATCAGATTGACCGCTTCTTTGTCCGTAAGCCTTTTGGCCTGCTCTTCCGTGATCAGGCCTTTTTTAATCGCGCTCTGCCGGACCTGTTCAGGGTCAATACCCCGGCCGTCATCTTTTATTGTGATGATAATATGGTTCTCTTCGTGGGAAGCCTGAAGCTTCAGCTGTCCGGTACTGCTTTTCCCTTGGGCCCTCCTCTCCTCGGGCGATTCGATCCCGTGGTCTACCGCGTTTCGTAACAGGTGAATCAGCGGGTCACCGATTTCTTCAATAATTGAACGGTCCAGTTCAGTTTCCTGGCCGGTCATCACAAAATTGACTTCTTTCCCTGCCTTTTGCGACAGATCCCTGACCATCCGGGGAAATTTATTAAACAGGTTTTCCACCGGGAGCATACGGGCTTTCATAATCTGCTCCTGGAGCTGGGTGGTAACTCTGGCTATATGAATCGATGTTCTCCCTAAATCCTGAGAGATTTCATCCATTTCATCGATAGCTTCCAGGTTCCCCAGGATTTGAAACAGCCTTGTCCGGTCAATTACCAGTTCGCCCACCAGGTTCATCAGGCTGTCCAGAAGGTCTACATCCACCCGAACCGTGCGGTTAGCTTTTTTGGCGCTGACATTTTTTACGGCGGAACCGGCTTTGGCCTGATCCCCGGTCTGGTTCCGTTCCTCGCTCAAGTTGTTTGCCTCGTTTACAGTTTCCGCCGAACTATCTGTTTTCCGGACTATATCGTCAGCATACAGCTGGATTTCACACCCGGCAATACTCGGGAGTTCATTAACAAGTTTAGTGATTTTTTCTTCTTCACCCTCGGTCAGGAGAAGCGCGACCAGGGTATCAGAGACTTTTTCATGTTCAATTTCGTCAGCCGTAGGTTGAGATTTCACTACCTCTGCCAGTTCGCTTAAAGCCATGAGCGTAACAAATGCCCGAACAGCCAGCATTTCCGGTTCAACATCAAAAGTAAGCCGGATAATATATGGTTTCAATCCTTGTTCAACGGCGTTATGAATCCTGTCTTTTTCTTCCCAGGTAAGATCTATTTCAATTTTCCGTTCAGATTCCTGACATGACGCTTTGGATGAAGGGGGTTGAATATCTACCCGGCCGGCGGGAATACCTCCGGATTTCTGTACCGCGGACAGTTTACCCAGAATCCCCTCAAGTTCCAGGTCGGATTTCTCGTCATTTATAATTTCATCTCTTAAAATTCTGAGGTGGTCAAGACATTCAAACAAAATATCAATAAGCTCTCTGGAAACAGCCAGTTGTTTCTTGCGCAGTTTATCCAGTACGTTCTCCATCGCATGGGTTAATTCTGCCATGCGGTGGTGCCCGATAGTGGCCGAGGACCCTTTCAGCGTATGTGATGCCCGGAAAATCTCCTGCATTAAATCCTCGTTAAATTCATCTTCTTTTTCCAAACGGAGCAAATCTTCCTCCAAGGTCTGAAAATGCTCTTCAACTTCTTCCAGGAATATTTTGAGCTCCTCAGGAGATGCATCTAAATTTAACCCCATCGCTCAGCCTCCCTTCCGTACAATTTAGCAGATATTTTCCAGCACGGTTCCCTCGTTTACCTGGAGTACTCTGTTCAAATCAAGAAGAATAACCAGTCTATCCGCCATTTTAGCTACACCGGTCAGGTATTCCTCACCTATGCCGCATAGGATGCTCGATGGTTGTTCAATTAGGTCCCTGGTTATCCTGACTACCTCGGAAACCCCGTCTACCACCATCCCGATACTGTTGCCCTCCACTTCGACAACCACTATTCTGGTTGACCTGGTGATTTCCCCCTCTGCCAGGTTAAATCTCCTATGTAGGTTAAAAACGGGAATAACCCGGCCGCGCAAGTTAATGACACCTTCTATATAGTCTTCTGTTCCGGGGACTTCCGTTATAGGCTGCATTGTGATGATTTCCCTAACGGCCGAAATTTCCAGGCCGTAAATTTCTCTGTCCAAACGGAATACTACATACTGGTTTTCGTTATCCATTAACTCCTCAGCCATATTCTCCCCTCCGTACCTTCAGACTTTAAACCTGGAAGCCAGACTTCTTCTCAACAACAAATCCTCCCCGGGCAAAACCCAGGCAGGATTGTTTGGCCGAGTTGTCTCAAAGCAACCTGGCAATCATACTGCTTGTCCAGGCAATCAGCTACAGACCCATGGTTTTGCGCCCCTACCTTTCGATAGGTTAGCCCTTTTAGAAGACAGTAAATTTTTGACTTGAAAATCTTAGTCGATTACTAGTCTATCTTCGACAAAATGTACAAAAATCCTTCAGATTTCAGCCATTCAGGGGGAAAAATTGAAGAAAAATTGTTCCTGTTTACTTTGCTGCAAATGTATCGGCAATACCGTCAAATCCGGTCATTTTCCATATTAACCCTAGAATAAATACGGTTAAAAAAAATAAAATCCTGATTATTACAGGTTTAGCTTTAAAGATGTAAATCATCCAACCCCTCCCTGCAAACCCGTTTGGCCGGGGAACACGAAACAAGCGGGTCATTTAAATAATATGCGCCGGCAATCCGGTATATGAAGAACGCCGGAGCATAAGTTTCCTTCCCCGGGAATACCAATGTAAATAGAAATGCGCCCGTTTTATTTAAGGTGGTGATTTAATGGGGGAAATTGTTATTTCAAGTATAGTGGCAGGATTAGCGACTTGCCTTGGGTGCCTGATTGTATTATTACTCGGCAATCCGAAGGAAAGAACGCTTTCCGTTCTGTTCGGATTGGCGGCGGGGATTATGCTGGCGGTTGTGGTGTTGGACCTGCTGCCATCCAGCCTGGAGTACGGTTCTTTCCGCCAGGCTGCTATGGGTTTCAGTATCGGCGTAATCATTATGATGACCCTGGATTTATTATTGTCCAGGATTTACTCCCCGGTTAACAGAGGAATGGATAGCAAAGCCTATTTTTTGAAAATGGGTTATCTTGTGGCCATGGGTATAGCCCTTCACGATTTACCCGAAGGGATAGCCATTGCTGCCGGGTATTCGGCCCAGAAGCACCTGGGCCTGGTAATCGCCCTGGCCATCGGTCTGCACAATATTCCCGAAGGAATGGCCACGGCAACTCCTTTAAAAATTGGGGGGGTAACCCCTCTCAATATTTTGCTTCTGAATATAGCCGTCAGCCTGTTTACCCCCGCCGGCGCGTTTATAGGGTTTATTTTGTTGAACCTTTCCCCGCGCCACATTGCAATGCTGCTGGCTGTTGCCGCAGGGGCTATGGCATTCATCGTCAAGAATGAGCTCCTGCCGGAATCCAGGCGCAGGCACCCCAATTATTCCACTGTAGGAGGCATTGTGGGGTTTCTGTTTATTTTGGGCTTAAGCGTTGTTCAGTAAAATTAATAAACCCCTCGGGTTACCAACAGTTCACCGGCATTTTCATGTGAGTCACCGTAACGCGTCATATAAAGCCCCCCAAAGTAACGGGATTGACCTTTGGGACAGCCCCGTCAAGATATGTTTTCCCACTTCCCGCAGCGGTCGCCCCAGCGGGCTATAACCTGTTCGTCATGGAAAATCTCAATTACCTCGCACAAATTTGCACAACCCTTGCATTCAAAACTGCCGGCTTTGTACTTAAAGTTGCTGACATCAAACCCTTTAAAATTGGTCTTCTTCTTCACCTTTTGCCTGGCCAGCATTGCAGCGCCGATGGCGCCCATGACGCTAAAGTATCTAGGTATAATCACTTCCACTCCCAAGGCTTTTTCAAAAGCAACCTTTATTCCGATATTGGCAGCCACGCCTCCCTGGAAAACTACCGGAGGCAATATCTCTTTCCCTTTCCCTACGTTGTTCAGGTAGTTTCTGACCAGAGCCTCGCATAAACCGGCGATTATGTCTTCCAGGTTATGCCCCAACTGCTGTTTGTGAATCATATCTGATTCGGCAAACACTGAACAGCGCCCCGCGATACGAACCGGCCCACGGGATTTGAGGGCCAATCCGCCGAATTCTTCTATAGGTATATTTAAGCGGGATGCCTGTTGGTCCAGGAATGAACCCGTACCGGCCGCACAAACCGTATTCATGGCAAAGTCGGTGACAATCCCCTGCCGCAGTATTATGATTTTCGAATCCTGCCCCCCGATTTCAAGCACGGTCTGGACTCCCGGAACCATTGCCGAAGCGGCAACAGCATGGGCAGTAATTTCATTTTTCACGGAATCCGCACCCACAAGAACGCTGGTCAAATGCCTGGCGCTGCCGGTGACGCCTACACCACAAATAGTGACAGATTCCCCTATTTCGGCCGCAACCTGTTTTAACCCGTCCTGTACAGCTTTGATAGGCTGTCCCCTGGTTCTTATGTAAAGGCTCACTAACACTTCATTGTTCTCGTCAATTACTACAAGATTTGTACTGACTGAACCCACATCTATTCCCAGGTATCCTTTCATATCGCAATTTCCTCCAACCTGCTGCGTTTTTGGGCCAGCAGGTCAACAAAGGCCTCCAGCCTGGTTTGCAGACCTGCTTTTCCGGTTTGCTCATCAAGAAAAATGGTTAGCACGGGAATACCATGGTCTTCGGTTACTTTGGCCAGAATGGGTTTGGCCACAATTTCCGGAATACATGAGAACGGTGCCAGTTGAACTACCCCGTCAAACCCTTTTTTGGCATACAAGACGGAATGCCCTACACTGCATATGCCGTGCCCTCCAAAGAGCTCGTCAATGTAGGGGGAAGCCGCTTTGATCACACTCTCAGTCGACTCGTACCCGGTGTTTTCCCTGGTCCAGTCTGAAAGATAGATGGAACGATGGGTCAAAACCCCCATCTCCCCGAGAGTTGTCTCAATATCGTGATTGGCAAAGGGCTCCAAAACCACGTAAATTTCGCCGACAATCCCGACTTTCAGGACACGGCGGTTCCGGTCCTGGGGAATATTGTTGAGCATCTTCCCGGTAATCTCCCTGGCTTCCAGTATCTCGGCCAGGGTATATGCTTCATCAATAATTTCGAGACATTTATTGAATACCTTTGTGGTCTCGCCCTTATTTACCTCAAACGGGCGGATCTGGTGCGAAAGAAATTCCGTCTCATCCAGGACTTTCAGCTTTTCCCACGCTTTTTTAAACATTTTGATAAAAGTCCACCACGAGACACCGGATGGCCCTATAACCGCTTTAATTTTGCCCAAAAAATCAAATATATTTCGGTAAGGCGATTCCATAACCATTATTTTTGTATCATAGCCCAAGTCCTGCAGTATTTTTTGGTGCAATACACCATAATAGCCGGCCCTGCATGGACCGGCTCCACCCGAGGTAATAACCAGCTCCGCTCCTTTTTCGATAGCCTCCAGGTAACTGCCGAGAAGGATCTTGAAAGGCAGGCAGGCAAACTCCGGCGAATACTGAGTGCCGTAAGTGAGTGTTCTTTTGCTTGGTTTAGGGGGGACAACCGGTTCATGTCCCAAGTCCTTGACCAGCATTTTAAAGGCAATATGGGACGTGCCCATATAAGGAAATGTTATTTTCACGAAAGACCCCTCCGCAAAACCAACATGTCAACGAAGGCCTCCAGCCTGGTCATTAACCCTGCTTCACCGGTATGTTCGTCGATGGTAACGGACATAAAGGGAACCTTTCCCCTCTGTTTGGCTTCCAGTTCAATCATTTTGTCTACCATGGCGTCAGGGCCGCAGCCGAAAGCAGTAACGTGAATTATGCCGTCAACTTTAAAATTGTCCAGGTAATATAAGGCCGCTCTTACTACTTGATTGCCGAAATTCCAAAAGAGGTTTTTCGGTACTTTTTTGGCTTGTTGGAGCAGAATTTTGGGCGGGACCATTTCCGCGGTGAGAACTTTAATTCCCAGCTTACGCAGTTTATTTATTATATCTACATTGACAAACTTGTCATATACAGTATAAGGAAAACCCAAGACAGCAAATATCAGTTCCTGTTTGCTGTCAAATGACGGTGTTTCTTTACCTTCCATGAGGTTCAAAGCCTCAACCGGAGTATACTGTTTATTCAGAAGCCGCTGATATCTGGCCTGAGCTTTTCTGCCTCTTAAATACGCCTTGATGATGGTAAATAAAGTAGCATGGAATTTCCGGCCTAAACGGTAGCAAACTTTAAAAAGTTCTCCCTTTCCTTTCTTTAAATCTATGCGAGTATCCAGCAGCGGCGGAAGCCCGGTCATCGATGATTTTATCATATTGGGTAACCCGAGGAATTTGGGGCAAAAGGTCACCGTTTTTTCTTTATTCACACTTACAATCCTGGGAACAAAGATATAATCCACTTTGTCTTTCAAATCATAAACATGGCCGTGAAACAATTTTATGGGAACACACGCATCCGTAACAGATTCTTTAACCCCGTTGTCAAGTATCTGTTTTGTGGTGGCCTGGGAAACGATAACCTCCAAACCAAGTTCCTGAAAAAATTCTTTCCAAAAAGGAAAATAAGCATAGTAAGCAAGAGCACGGGGAATACCTATTTTAATCGACATCAGTTTACCCTCCCCCTAAAATTCACAGCACCCCGCCCAAGCTCCTGATTTCAGCTACTTTCACTTTTAAAGTATCATATTTCCATTAGAACGTCAACAATATCATCACACGCTATAAATACAAAAACTCTTCCGTAAAGGAAGAGCAATTGTACTGCGGAAAACTGCTGTTCGAGAAAACGGATTTAAGCCTTTTGGGCAGCGGCAACAGGGCATATTTCCGCACACGATCCGCATTCGGTGCATTCGCCGGAATCGATGGTGTAACCCCTGTCGTCACCCCTGATTGCCCCTACCGGGCATTTACTGGCACACTCACCGCAGGCAATACACTCCTCTGAAATGCTGTAAGCCATTAAAGTCACCTCCCGGTCCTGCCAATTTGTTAGAACAAGTTTATTCTTGCCTCAAACGAAAAACAAATATGCAAGACCGGGCAAAATTGTCCCTGTCAGAAAACCCATGATTATCCGGGCCTTTATCCCTTTGCTCCCGGTATTCCCAAGGGAATACAGATAGTTTGACCAATCTGCAGGTTCAAGGGGTCAACCTCGGGATTGGCAATCGCAATGGATTCAACAGTAGTTCCGTATTTCTTGGCCAGTTTCCAGAAAGTATCGCCGGCCTGAATCACATGCATGACGGAGTTTTCCGGACAAGGTTCCGCGGGAATTTCCGGCGGTTCCGGGCATTCCGGAGGTTCCGGAATTTCAGGGCACTCCGGAATTTCAGGGTACTCGGGAAACTCAGGAAATTCGGGGCATTCCGGGAACCCGAGGCTTTCCGGTTCCTCTTGGTCGGTCGCTTTTTCCCTTTCCAACGTTTCCTCCGTTTCTGCTGTATCTTCTACCTTCACCGTTTCTTCCGTCTTTACAGCCTCTTCTGCTTCTACCGGTTCCTCCGTTACCACTGACTCTCCGGTTTTCATAGATACTTCCGTTTCCGGTGATTCTTGACTTACAGGCACGCCCGGTGAAGGTGGAGATTCGTGTTTGATGTATTCTTCATCTTTTAAAGGTTTTTCGCCCTTCTTCGGCGGGACATATTTGAAAAATATAAATCTGGCTTTTTCTTTTTTTCCGGTCAAAGACATTCCTCCTTTCTGGCACCTTAATATAATATATGAACCCTTATCCATTTTGTTGCTAAAAATTGCAAATTTATATGCTAGATAAACTTTTAAACCAGCAAATAGTCCGCAAAAGCCCCTCGTCAAGCGTATACTTTGGAAACCACTCCAGGATTCTGGATGCCAATCGGGAATCAACCGGTATCCCGTTCTGTTCACCTTTTTCACAGGGAAGCCGAATAATTTCTGAAGTTGACTCAGTGAGCTGTTTAATTTTCTCTGCCAGGTCACAGATAGAAGTCAGTTTCCCCGAGGCAATGTTAATAACAGCCCCCTGAACCGCTTTCCGGCGGGTAATACATAAAGATAACGCCCTTACAGCATCTTTAACGTAAATAAAATCGCGGATTTGTTCTCCTGTACCATATATAATCAAAGGTTCGTTTCGCAGTGCACGGTCGATAAAAGCGGACACCACCGGCGTATACCCGTAAATATTCTGGTTTTCCCCAAATGTATTGGTAAATCTCAGGGCTGTGACCGGGTAATTACACCGCGTACCGACAGCCATCACATGCTTTTCACCGGACAGTTTGGTTACTGCATATACATTAGCGGGGTTAACCGGGTGTTTTTCATCAACGGGTGTGTACACAGATTCCCCGTAGACTTCTATCGTTGAAGCATAAATAAAAAAGGGACGGTTTCTGGTCCGTAAAAGGGTTTGCATGAATTGAAAGGTTCCGTATTCGTTGTTAAAAAAATACTCTTCCGGGGTATTCATTGATTCTCTGCCTGAGTTGTAACCGGCGAGATGTATTACCACATTCAAATCAAGGGAATTTAGCTCCTTAACAGTGATCTCCTGAAATCTCTGATTTATTATTTGCACTTTTTGTCCCCAAGGGCGAGCCATAAAGTCCTCTTCCCGGGGATAGCCGCGGGAAAAGTCATCCAATCCGTAAACTCTGGAAATATACTGCTGTGATTCCAGTTCTTCCAGGGTATGTAACCCGTATAGCCCCGCGGCTCCGGTGACTAAAACCCTCATTCCTTTCACCCTTTCGGCCAGACTCAGTTCATTATATTTATAATCCCCTGCGTTTGTGACTGATATGGTGATTTGGGAAAACCTTTGCGGTATTTCCCCCAGGTGTCGATACCACCCAATCCGTCGGTACCGGTGATAGTATTTTCAATGACATCGTTAACGGAAATAGTCTGGCTAATGGGAGTAAAAGCGATTTTTTCCACAATAAATACGGGGTCAAAGGCATGAATGAACACCCGCAACGGCGAACTGGCGTAATTGGCTCCGGCAGCCAACAAGGCTTCGTAATGAGACTGGCACGCTCCTGCAAAAATTATCAAATCGTCTTTATTGCATTTGTAATGGCGCGCTGCCCTCACCCCTTCCACAAAGTATTTGGAGTTATGATAATTGTTCAGGTCTGAATACGATTCCGATGATTTGATGATCCCGTCGTGACCTGTCAAAACAAGAATATCTGGATTATAGTCCTTTAAGAGTTCCGGGATGGATGCCGGCTGCTCTTTTTCGGGGACATGTATTCCTTTAGCGATAATCCCAAGTTGTTTATATATTGCCGTACACAGCCTGAGGTACTCCGGATTTCCGTCGATATGAAGCACCCGTCCCGGTATATCAAAAAAATCCGCCGGAGATTTCTCATCCCCCCTGTTCATTTTGAATTCCTGGGTCTTGGCCCTTCTGGCAAAAATTTTTTTCAGGCACTCATTGTTTTGTTTAATGAATCTTTTCCTGTATTCTTTGATTCTCTCATCTTCCACCTTGACCAGATCCTCCAAAGGTGAGTCCGCCATCAGCCTGACATCCAATCCCCGCAGTTGGGCCCGCGTTTCCCCGGCCTCAGTTCTTACTATTCCGTCAACTTTGAAAAAGACGTCACGGTTATATGATTTACGGGCAACTATATCGCCTATTTTAAGGTCCAATCCCCTCACCTCCCGGTAAGCCGTTGCTGCTTATATACTATGCGTGAACTTTTTTAACGGTTAACAAAAAACAGAAGGTTCGCAGGCGCGAACCTTCGAGGAACACCAAAACACCGAGCGAACGGTTATACCGGCTTTCCAGATAACGCATTTGCCACTACCGCAAACTCTTGCAGACTTAATGTTTCACCTCTCCTGGCGGGGTCAATACCGATATCATTGAGCATCCGGGCAATCATGCTTTTTTCAAGTCCTTGAAAAGCGCCGGACAGGGCGTTGACCAGGGTTTTGCGGCGCTGCCCAAAAGCGGCCCGCACTACCCGGAAAAAAATGCCCTCATCTTCCACCGGAACCGGCGGCGTTTCCCTGCGCCGTAATCTGACTACCATGGATTCCACCTCCGGCTGGGGAAGAAACACTTTTTGGGGAACACGGATTACCAGTTGGGGGTCGCAGTAGTAATTAACCCCCAAAGTCAGTGCGCCGTATTCCTTGCTGCCGGGAAGGGCGACCATTCTTTCGGCCACTTCTTTCTGGATCATAAAAACCATCAGGCTTACATTGAAGCGGTTTTCCAAAGAATGCATGATCAGTGGAGTAGTAATATAGTACGGTAAATTTGCCACAATTTTATAAGGGCTTCCTGTGGGGCCATAGCGGCCGCCTGTTTGGTCAGATATCAATTCATCGAAATTTATGTTCAGGGCATTACCGAAAACAACCTTCACATTATCGCATCCCGCCAGGGTCTCCTCCAAAATTGGCGACAGGTGCCTGTCCACTTCTATAACAATTACTTTGGCCGCTTTTTCGGCCAGGGCACGGGTTAAAGTACCTATTCCGGCTCCAATCTCCAGGACCACATCATCAGGGCGGACCTCGGCTGTTTCAACTATTTTGTTCACGACGTTACCGTCAATGAGGAAGTTTTGACCAAGGCCCTTCTGAATATGAAACCCGTATTTATCAATTATCTGGCGGACTGTTGCCGGGGAATAGAGTTTCATGATCCTGACCTCCGGTTTTAAAAAACGGGGCTGTCCCACAAGGGGTTGTTGACAAAATACTGGAACATTAAGAAGGGCTGACTACTTTTTCTGTTTTTCGGTGTTGTTCGACACAAGAAAACCTCAAAAGCAGTCAGCCCTTCTTTTTTGCCAAAGTAGTTTTGTCCACAAACCC
>DYZU01000005.1 GCA_022735835.1 Thermincola sp.
AGGATATCCTGATCAGGTGGCGCCGTATGCAGGGTTATAACGCCCTGTGGGTTCCCGGGACAGACCATGCCGGCATTGCCACCCAGGCCAAGGTGGAAGAGCAGATTGCCAAAGAAGGGTTGTCCAAGTATGACCTGGGCCGGGAAAAGTTTTTGGAGCGGGTCTGGGAATGGAAAGAATTCTACCATGACCGGATTGCCAGCCAGTTAAGGGTTTTAGGGTCCTCCTGCGACTGGGACCGGGAACGTTTTACCATGGATGAAGGGTGTTCCCGCGCGGTACAGAAAGTCTTTGTGGAGCTATACCGCAAGGGGCTGATCTACCAGGATAATTACATTATCAACTGGTGCCCCAAGTGCCACACCACGATATCTGACATTGAGGTGGAGCACGAGGAACAGGCGGGCCGCTTCTATCACCTGAGATACCCTGTTAAACACAGTGATGAGTATGTTTACCTGGCCACAACGCGCCCGGAAACGATGCTGGGCGATACGGCCGTAGCCGTTCACCCTGATGATGAGCGGTACAAGCACCTGGTAGGAAAGACCGTAATCCTTCCGATTGTCGGAAGGGAGATACCCGTTATTGCCGACGAGTATGTCGACCCGGAATTCGGGACAGGCGTTGTCAAGATTACCCCGGCTCATGACCCCAACGACTTTGAGGTGGGCCGGAGGCACAATCTACCTGAGGTTAATGTCATGAACCTTGACGGCACAATGAACGAACAAGCCGGCAAGTACCAGGGCATGGACAGGTATGAATGCCGGAAGCAGATTCTGAAAGACCTGGAAGAGGGGGGCTTCCTGCTGAAGGTCGAGGACCACGTTCATGCCGTCGGCCAGTGCTACAGGTGCTCAACAGTAGTTGAACCGATGATTTCCAAACAGTGGTTTGTGAAGATGAAGCCCCTGGCAGAGCCAGCCATCCAGGCCGCCAGGGACGGACGGGTGAAGTTCGTTCCGGAGCGCTTTACCAAGATATACCTGAACTGGATGGAAAACATCCGCGACTGGTGTATTTCCCGCCAGTTGTGGTGGGGGCACCGGATTCCTGTCTGGTACTGCCGGGAGTGCGATGAGATTATCTGTGACACTGAGCCGCCTGCCAAGTGTTCCAAATGCGGCAGTGACAAGCTGGAACAGGACCCCGATGTCCTGGATACGTGGTTCAGCTCCGGCCTCTGGCCGTTTTCGACCCTCGGCTGGCCGGAGACGACTCCGGAACTGGAGCATTTTTACCCGACATCGGTACTGGTCACCGGGAGGGACATTATCTTTTTCTGGGTGGCCAGGATGATATTCATGGCCATGGAGTTTATGAATGATGTGCCTTTCCGGGAAGTTTTCATTCACGGTCTTGTGCTGGACGCCCAGGGCAGAAAGATGAGCAAGTCCCTGAACAACGGGGTTGACCCCATAGAAGTTATCGACAAGTACGGCGCCGATACTCTCAGGTTTATGCTGATTACCGGAAACACCCCGGGCAATGACCTCAGGTTCCATTTTGAGCGCCTGGAAAACACCCGGAACTTCGCTAACAAGATCTGGAACGCTTCCCGCTTTGTCATGATGAACCTGGGCGATTTTAACCCGGAAGAAGTGGGACAGGACTATACTCTGGCTGACAGGTGGATCCTGACCAGGTTTAACGAAACTGCCTGCGAAGTGACCAGGAATATGGAGAGGTATGACCTCGGCGAAGCTGCCCGGGTCCTGTATGAATTTATCTGGAGCGAGTTCTGTGACTGGTACATCGAGCTGGTCAAGCCCGCCCTGTACGGGAAAAAGGACGAGGTCAGCAGGAAAACAGCCCAGTATGTGTTGTGGTTTGTTCTTTCCAACACCATGAAGCTCCTGCACCCGATGATGCCTTTTATCACCGAGGAAATCTGGCAGCACCTGCCCCATGAGGGAGAAACCATCATGCTCCAGAAGTGGCCCGAATATGACCCGTCCCTCAGCGATGACGAGGCTGTTGAGCAGATGACAACCATTATGGAAGTTATTAAGGCTGTCAGGAACATCAGGGGAGAGATGAATGTACCGCCTTCCCGGAAGGCTGAAGTTGTCATTGCGGCAAATTCCGAAGGCAACTACCGGGCCTTAACGACAGGTCTTGATTACATCCGGCATTTGGCCGCCGCTTCGGACATTATCCTGGAAAAGACTATTTCCACCAAACCGGAAAAAGCCATGACCGCTATCACAAAGGGTGTGGAAGTGTTTGTGCCCTTAAAAGGGCTTATCGACATTGATAAGGAAATAGCCCGGCTGGAAAAAGAACTGGCAGTCCTGGACAAAGAACTGGCCAGGGTGAATGGAAAACTGTCCAACAAGGGTTTCCTGGACAAGGCTCCGGCCGATGTGATTGAGAAAGAGCGCGCTAAACAGAGTGAATTCCAGGCCAAAAAGAATACCATCGCGGAGAGGCTGAAAAGCCTCCAAGAATCCTGACAGGCACACCGAAAGGACCGGGAGAGATAATGAACTTTGACGAGGCTCTAGAATTTTTGCGCAACCTTACCAAGTTCGGGTTCAATTTTGGGTTGGGCCGTATCGAAGAACTCCTGAAGAGACTGGATAATCCTCATGAGAAACTGCGGGTGATCCATGTGGGGGGTACTAACGGTAAAGGCTCGACTTCGGCTATGGTTGCGGGTATACTGCAGGCCAAAGGGTACAGGACAGGGGTGTTCACCTCCCCGCATCTCCATTCTTACTGCGAGAGATATAGAATTAACGGGACAGAGATAAGCCAGGAGCGTGTTGCCGAATTGTTGACGGCGCTTAAGCCCCACCTGGAAAAAATGGTGGAAGAGGGTTTCGAACACCCCACTGAGTTCGAAGTCAGCACCGCCCTCGGATTTGTTTACTTTTTCCAGGAAAAAGTGGACTTCCTGGTTCTCGAGGTTGGTTTGGGGGGAGCTATTGATTCAACGAATGTGGTTACGCCACTGGTCTCGGTCATCACCAATGTGGCCATGGACCACATGGATTACCTGGGCGGTACCATTAAGGAAATCGCCACCGTAAAGGCCGGCATAATTAAAGAGGAAGTACCGGTGGTTACTGCCGCTGATGACCCGGAAGCCCTGGAAATAATCAGGGAAGTGAGCCGGCAAAAGAACTGCGAATTGGTTGAAGTAGGCCGGGATGTCACCTGGAAAATCAGGAACAGTTCAGAACAAGGCCAGGAATTTGACCTGTACTCAGCCGGGGCTTCTTATAAGAATTTGTTTATCAGGCTGGTCGGTGATCACCAGGTCATTAATGCCGCGACCGCTGTTGCAGTTATGGAGGCTCTTGGAAAATACGGTTATGTATTCACAGAAGATGTAATCAGGCAGGGTCTGGCCAATACGGTCTGGCCCGCCCGGTTGGAGATAGTCCGGCGCAACCCGCGGGTTTTGCTGGACGGCGCCCACAATCTCCACGGTTCGCTTACCCTGCGGAAGGCTTTGACAGAAGTTTTCAAGTACCGCCGTCTTATCCTGGTATTTGGTATGCTGGGGGATAAAGAGAGGGAAAAAGTGGTGGCCCAGCTTGCCCCCATAGCCGAAGCGGTAGTCGTGACCAAACCCAATTCGCCGAGAGCCGGGGACTGGGAAAAAATTGCCGATGAGGTCAGGAAGTATGTCGAAGAGGTATACCTGATTGAAAATATTCACCAGGCGGTCCAAAAAGGAATAAGCCTGGCCGGGCCGGAAGACCTTGTTTGTGTGACCGGGTCCCTGTACATGGTGGCAGAAGCCCGGGAAATGTTTGTCTGATAGGGGCTGTCCCATAAATATGCTATCTTCTCAATTCGGTCAAGATATTGGACGGGCAGGTATATTCCTGCGAGCGGCCACAATCTCCACCGGCAACCACTCCCGCTGCGCGGAT
>DYZU01000052.1 GCA_022735835.1 Thermincola sp.
CATGATAATGATAAAATGCCAGCTGGGGCGGCATTACCGGTATTTGACTCCCGATTATCGAATGGAATCTTTCGGACTCCTTTAATAAACCCTCATGGTTTTTAATTGGCGGAATGGCTTCCACAAGATTAGGGTGCTCCCTGCCCGCATTGTCTATCACTTTGACTTGGCCCTTCTCCAAAATGTAGACTAACTCGTCTAAAATCTGCATACTTATGTCATAAAACTTATCCCCCTCCTTCATAATTGTCGGGTGGTAATTCAATCCGGTTTCGTAGGTAGAATGTTCCCACCTGCCCTCTATCCAGGTGCCGCTTAAGAGCCGGTGCATCTCGGGTTTATATTTATCGAAACTTATTTCTCCCCAATGGTCACCCGTATAAGAAACCATCACAGTCCTTCCGCACGAATCAAAATCAAACTTAAACATGCCGTTGGTGGCAGACACCAGTCCTGTTTCATTATCACGATAAATAATCGCTTTGTGTGTTCGTCCAATATTAAAAGCAAACCCGGACCACAGGTCGAAACCACGCCCTTTTAATGAATCTCTCGGCGGTATAGGCGACCATTCCATTGACCACGGATTTTTAACATTATGCTCTATTCGAAACCACATGTTGCTCATAAAAATTCCCCTCTAAGGTTTTTTGAAAAAACGGAAAAACTTGCCCTCCAATTACATGGGGATAAACAAGTATTTGTAAACCCTCGGTAATATGCGCTGGAAGGCTTGAGCTTGTTTTACCAGTTCGCTGTCTGCCAAAGGTTCAAACCTTTCCTCTTGCTGGACATATCGTGAAGACTCTTTCCGTTCCAGATACGCGTAAAAAACAGTGATTTCCGGCGGTAATGTCTGCAAAAAATTAATGGTTTCATTCACATGCCTGTCAGCAAACTTTTTGCCGCCTAATCCTACAATAATATTTATACTGACCTTGATATCGACCTTTACCAGTCTTTTAACCGCTTCCCTAAAACCTTCCAACTCCTGGCCTGGTTTGACGATTCTTGCCAACTCCTTACACCCGGTTTCAAGGCCCATATTTATGTAATGCAAACCTTGTTCTCTTAAATATGCCAATTCTTCTTCCGTTTTCCCCAAAATAGTTTTGTATTTTGCAAAGGCGTGGGCAAAATTCCAGGGCCTGTAGGTCATCTCGTTAGGTAAAAACCCAAATTTTTCTCTGGCATATCGTAATTCTACCGCAAGCTGTTCGGTCGGAACCGTCAGTGCATCTCCGTCAATGAGGACCACCTGTTCGAAGTGGTCAACTTCTTCGCCGAGATACTCGGCCATTTGATCAATTTGCTTTAAAACGTCTGCCTGCGGCAGTATCTCTATTTTTCTGTTCTCATAAAAATCGCAGTATGTACACCCTCCGCCGCACCCGTTCTGTACCCGGACAGGAATAGCTTGATAATGGTAAAATGCTAATTGGGGCGGCATTACCGGTATTTGACTCCCGATTATCGAATGGAATCTTTCGGACTCCTTTAATAAACCCTCATGGTTTTTAATTGGAAGACTGTTCAGCACTTCGATTTGTTTCGCCGGAGCGCTCATTTTTTCCAATTCAGATATCTTGGCATTTCTTAAAACTTCCACCAAGCCATCTAAAGTTTCCATGACCATTTCATAATAGGCATCTCTTGGTCCAACAATTTTAGGCTGATAGTTCAATCCAGTCTCCAGTGTGTTTTCCTCCCATTTCCCCTGTATCCACGTCCCGCTGAGTAACCTGTGGATTTCGGGCCGGTAGTCGTCAAAGGTTATGGCCCCCCACTGGCTTCCGGTGTAAACTGCGTTAACCAGCCTTCCTTTAGTGTCAAAATCGAAAATAAACATTCCTGGTTGGCGGAAGCCTATACGCGGGTTGTCCCTAACAATTACTTTATGCGTTCTACCGAGATTGTTGGGAAAGGCGTGGGCCTGCCACAGATCATATCCAGATTTATAAAGTTCTCCATTAGTCTGCCGGGGCGCTATAGGAGACAGGTCTACAGACCAATTGTCTATCCAATCCTTTTTAACCGATAGCCAGTCCATAAATTTTTCCTTCCCTATTTTAAAATCAAAACATTGAATCCTTTAAACATGCAGTCAAGGCAACAGGTATGTCCCCAATCTTATTAACAAAAATACATAGCCCGTGTCCAAGCTTTGCCATTTTTCGGCACCGGTCCTCTGCAGCTTTATTTGGGGGGAGCATGCCGATAACCGATAATTTCGGAAACTTTTTGGCCATAACCAACGGATCTGTGCTTTGGTTATGCGCACCGTCGGTAAGGATTATGCCGATTTTTTTTTTAACTGTGGTTCTATATAGTTCATCGAGGCCGCACTTCAAACCCGATGAAATATTGGTCATATTTCCCTCAAAAGCATTAAATATTTCATCTACAAGCTCCCTTAGGCTTTTACGGGAATTCATGTGTTTGATGACCCTCGCCGTTTCACTGAAGGCTACGATAGCGTATTCGTCTTTTTTTAAGTTGTTGATCAAACTGGTAGTAGCTATGGCAGCCCTTAATATGTTTTCCCCCTTCATGGAGCCGCTAGTATCAAGCATAAGGGCAAATGCCCTTTTTTCTCTTACCCGTTCCCGGACAATAAAATCTTTGTACTCAATATCTTTTTTCCCAGCAATCTTTTCAACGGTCCTGTCAATATCCAGTTCATCCAAGCCAAAATTGAACTCGAGGGGTGCAAATTCACCGTAACTAGTCCTTGAAATCTTTTCCATCTTAGGGATATTCAGAACCATTTTAAGTGCTAAATCCTTATACTCCTTTAAAGTATCATGAGTAGAATAGGTGTAATACTGGTACTTTTGGCTAATCCGGTACCATCCCTTGCTAACCGGGTCCGGTCTGAACTTTTCCATACCAGTAATGTCTTTTCTGCCTTCCTCGTCTCCTTCAACTTTAGCTGTATGTTTCTGAGACACTGAACCGGGGGAAACCTCATCCGCTTGTCCGCCAGAACCTCTTCCGGCCCCTCCTTTTCTGAAGCTTCCAGAAACACGGAAAGCAAATTCCCCATCATTGTCTTTTGCCGCCGAAAATGATACTTCGTCAATGTTTTCTATCAAATGAAGTGCCACTACTTTGTTCCACAACTCAATAATGATTTGTTCCGGTGTTTTTTCGGAATTCTCCTTAACCCAGATTTTACTGGAAAAAGCCATTAAAGCGGCATCCAGAAGCAGTTGGGAAATTACCGAGCCTTCAAAAATCAACTTTTTACTCGACAGCTCTAAGCCTTCCAAGAGAAACAGCTTTTCCGCTATTTTTATCATGTCTATGGCTCCTCTTACCGAAGACCCCATCTTCACGTCAGGGTGGCTCCTGGTTTCCCGGGCCAGCCTGACCGCCAATTCCGCCAAATTATGTACATCATTATCAGTCCTGAG
>DYZU01000053.1 GCA_022735835.1 Thermincola sp.
ACAGGCTCATCCAAATACAGTTCTACTCTGGGCAGCCATTTAATTCTGACCTTATCCCTGATGCCTGACCATATTGAATGCTCCAAACCGTTAATAATCAAGGGATAAACAGCCGCACCGGTCTTTAAAGCCAGGAATTCGACACCGTCGTAAATTTTCATCAGGGCCCCGGTTCTGCTGATCCGCCCCTCGGGGAAGATAACCAGGGGGATATTTTCTTTGATCAGACCGATTATTTCCTTCATTGAATACGGGTTTAGCGGGTCAATGGTTATATGGCTGGCAAATCTCATAAAAAAAGAGAAGCGTTTGGCAATTTCGGTGTTCACCACGAACACGGTTTCCGGGGGTAAAAACAGGTATAAAAATACCCCGTCCAGGAGCGAAACGTGATTGGGCATGATGATAACCCGCCCGTCCGGGTCAATTTTATCGAAATTGACAGTTTTTACCCGGAATAAAAGTTGAATAATGGGCTTCAGAATGACCCTAGCTATTTTAAATCTACCCTTTTTCACAGCCGACCACCGAACTCCTTTCAGGCCACAGCCAACCATGCCTGTTGCCACGCCAACCATGTGTCGAAAAATCTCAAAAATAATCTTTAATTAGATTATATTGCAAAGAAATGGTTTTGTTTAGGGGAAATATTTTTTAATACCCAGAGCACAACATCGGTAACAATCCAGCAGTTTTTTGGTTATACCGCCGGGAACACCGGAACCGACAGGCCTGTCGTCCAGTTTTGTGACAGGGACTACCTCCGATCCCGAATTGGTATAAAACACTTCTTCGGCATCAGCAAAGTCCTTTTTATAAAGGACCTGTTCCTTTACCTGCAGGCCCATTTCTCTGGCCAGGTCCATAACCTTCAAACGGGTTATGCCCACCAGCAGGCCGGATTCCGGCGGCGGGGTCAAAACACAGCCGTGTCTTACCATGAATACATTGCTCACGGTGCCTTCGGTTACCTGGCCCAGGTAATTCAGCATAAACCCTTCGTCAGCCCCGGCTTTGACCACTTCCCGCTTGGCCAGGATGTTATTCAGGAAGTTTAAAGACTTGACTTCCGGCATCATAGCCCCGGCCAGGTTACGCAAAGTATTGACAAATACCGCCCTGGCTCCTTCCAGATAAAGACGGTCGTCGGGTTTGATTTCCCTGGAGGTGATAACAACCGTTGGGTTTTGGCAAAGGCGCGGGTCTATCCCCACCGGCCCGGGCCCCCTGGAAACAGTAAGCCTTATATACAGGTTATCACCGTTCAATGAGATTAGTTGGGCCAAAACCTTCTCCAGTTCCTGCCGGGACATGGGAATTTTTATGTCCAGCACCCCGGCGGAGCGAAAAAGCCTGTTCAGGTGTTCCGCCAGCAAAAAGACTCTCCCGTTGTACGACCTCATTGTTTCGAAAAGCCCGTCACCGTACAGGAACCCATGGTCAAAGACAGAAATCCTTGCTTCCGGTGCAGGTACAAATTCCCCGTTCAAATAAACATAATCAGGCACTGGCCACAACTCCTTCGGTAAGAGGCGCCTCCTCCTCGGCAATTTCCAAAGCCCGCAGCAGGGCTTCGGCTTTCTTCATTGATTCAAAGTATTCCCTTTCCGGGACGGAGTCGGCTACTATTCCCGCTCCGGCCTGGACGTAAGCTTTACCTTCCTTCATAAGTATTGTCCTGATTACAATGTTCATTTCCATTTCCCCGGCATAACCTAAAAAGCCTATGGACCCCGTGTAAGGACCCCGGCGGGTAGGCTCCAGTTCCTCGATAATTTCCATGGAACGTATCTTTGGCGCGCCGGTTATCGTCCCTCCGGGGAAACATGCCCTGAAGAGGTCGAACCTGTTTTTGCCCTCGGCCAGCCGGCCTCTTACATTAGACACTATATGCATAACATGGGAATATTCCTCGATAACCATTAACTCATTTACTTCCACCGTGCCATAGCGGCATACCCGGCCCAGGTCGTTTCTTTCCAGGTCAACCAGCATTATATGCTCTGCCCGTTCCTTTTCATTGGAAATAAGCTCCCGGGCCAGGGCCAGGTCTTCCTCCCGGTTACAGCCCCGCCTCCTGGTACCGGCAATAGGTCTTGTTTCCGCCAAATCCCCCGTCAGCCTGACCAGAAGTTCGGGAGAAGAACTTACAATATGAAGATCTCCGAAATCTATAAAACTCATATATGGCGAGGGATTAATCTTCCGCAGGACTTTATAGAGAAAAAAGGGGTCCACAGAAGTTTCCTTGGCCAGCCGGAGAGACAGGTTGGCCTGAAAGATATCACCGGCTTTGATATACTCTTTGGTTTTCCGCACAATATCTTCGAACTGCTCTCTGGTAACATTGCACTCCGGTTCAAATTTGTTCTGCAGAGCCCGGTCCTTGCCGGTAATAACAAGTTCTTCGTCCGACTCCCCGGTTCTGATTAAATGCAGGATCCGGTTTATCTCCTGCCCTGCCATCCTGTATGCCCGGACCGTTTCGGGAACGTTTTCCGGCGCAGCCGTGACAATTATCTTCATTGTTTGGGCGAAATGATCAAAACAAATAACCTTGTCAAAAAACATGAAATACGCTTCAGGGACCTCCAGGTCATCTACGGCCAGCTCGGGAAGTTTTTCAAAACACCTTCCCATGTCATAGCTGAAATAACCCATGGCCCCGCCCCAGAACTTGGGAAGGCCGTCAAATCTCATACCCTGGTAGGATTCAACAACGTTCTCCAGGTAACTGTATGGATCACCGTCAAAAACATCTGTAGCCCCGTTCCTGGTAATTTGAACTGAAGTGCCCTTGCTTTTAAAAATACAGTGGGGATCAAAACCCAAAAATGAGTACCGGGCCAGGTTTTCTGTCCCTTTACCGCTTTCCAGCAGGCACAGCGGAGACCCGGCCAACTGTAATTTCTCGATCACAGAAACCGGGGTTTCCCCTGACATGGGCACTTCCCGCATAACCGGAACCCTTTTGCCTTCCCGGTAATAAAGTCGGAACTCCTCCAACTCCGGAATAAACATAACCTTTATTCCCCCTTACCTCTTCCGCCCCCAAATAAAAACCGAATAGGTAAAACCTATTCGGCGGGATGCCCGTAAAAATTAATTGCGGACCAGAACATACCGAAATTGTATAGCTGTCGAATTGAACAGCTCGTTCGTTTACTGCTGTATTTAAATGCTACCAAAATCCCTCAAAGGTGTCAATCCCTAAATAATGTTCCGTGATCTAGAAGAGAGTTTCCTTTACAATGGTCTGTGACCTGCGGGTTCCGACACCTATGATGGAGATTGACGCTCCTGACAGCTCGCTTATCCGGTTCAGGTAGTTTTGAGCTGCCGGGGGCAGGTCTGTAAATTTCCGGGCTGTGGAAATGTCCTCTTTCCAGCCGGGCATCTCCTCATATACCGGTTCGCATTCGGCCAGCACTTTCAGGCTGGCCGGGAAATCCCTGATTATCTGGCTGCCCCGGCGGTACCCCGTACATATTTTCAGCGTCTCCATGCCTGTTAAGACATCCAGCTTGGTTACAGCCAGGCCGCTCAGGCCGCTGACACGCACGGCATAACGTGTGATAACGGCGTCAAACCACCCGCATCTCCTGGGACGGCCCGTGGTTGTGCCAAACTCGTGCCCCCTGTCCCGCAAGTGCGCACCGGTCTCATCGTCAAGTTCGGTGGGGAAAGGCCCTGCGCCTACCCGTGTCGTATAAGCCTTAACAACCCCAACCACCTTGTTTATTTCAGTCGGCCCAAGCCCTGCGCCGATACAGGCTGCTCCGGCAATGGGGTGGGAAGACGTGACATACGGGTATGTTCCATGATCCAGGTCCAGGAGAGTCCCCTGGGCGCCCTCAAATAAAACATTCTTGCCGGCTTTAAGAGCATCGTGAATGATGATGGAGGTGTCGGCGGCGTATTTGCGCAGCCGCTCCGCGTATCCCAGGTATTCTTCGGCAATAGTATCCTTCTCAAAACCTTCTGCGCCGTAAACTTTAGTCAACAAGTCGTTTTTATCCTTTAAATTCCTTTCCAAAAGAGCCATGAATTCATCACGGTCCAGCAGGTCCACAAACCTTATCCCAACACGTCCCGCTTTGTCCATATAGGCCGGACCGATTCCCCTTTTGGTCGTTCCGATTTTGGCATCGCCTTTGCTTTCCTCAATTACTTCATCCAGTTTTTTATGATAAGGCATGATTATATGAGCGCGCTCACTGATGCGCAGATTGTCGGTATTAATTCCTCTCCCCGCAAGATACTCCAATTCCCGGATTAAAACGGCCGGGTCAATAACCACCCCGTTACCTATAATACAAACCTTGTCAGGGTACAAAATACCCGATGGGATTAAATGAAGCTTGAATTCATCATCATTGACCACTACAGTATGACCGGCATTGTTTCCACCCTGGTAGCGGACAACTATATCGGCCTTTTGGGCCAGAAAGTCAGTGACTTTACCCTTTCCTTCATCGCCCCACTGCGCCCCTATTAAAACAACTGACGGCATATTCCTTGCACCTCCAAAATTTCGTCCTCTCAGCTCTCCCTGTTCAAAATGGCTCTCGCCGCCACAACGCCGGCGGCAGAAGCTTGGGCCAATCCCCGGGTCACCCCGGCCCCGTCGCCGGCCGCAAACAGGTTAGTTATCCCGGTTTCCAGTTCACGGCTGAGTTCCAGCCTGGATGAATAAAATTTGACCTCTACTCCATATAACAGAGTATGCTTTGAATAAACCCCGGGAGCTATGACATCCAAAGCTTTCAGCATTTCCACAATACTCATCAGGTGACGGTAAGGAAACACCAGGCTGAGGTCACCGGGCGTGGCATCCTTTAAAGTCGGTTCCACCAGACATTTTTTAAGCCTCTCCTCGTTTGTCCTCTGCCCTTTGATCAGGTCTCCCAGCCTCTGCACTATTACCCCGCCGCCCAGCAGGTTGGCCAGGCTGGCGACATATTTACCGTAAGCGATGGGCTCTTTAAAGGGCTCCGTAAAGGTTTTACTGACAAGGACAGCAAAATTCGTGTTATCGGTTTTTTTGTGAGCGTGACTGTGCCCGTTAACGGTGATGAGCCCCCTGTTGTTTTCCGCTACCACTTCACCGTAAGGATTCATACAGAATGTGCGGACTTTGTCATCAAAGGATTTGGAGTAATAAACAAATTTTGATTCATATATTACCTCGGTAAGATGCTCCATAACCGCTGCCGGCAGCTCCACCCTTACACCGATATCCACGGGGTTAACGGCAGTCTGGATACCATACAGCCGGGCCTGCTGCGACAACCATTCCGCACCTTCCCGCCCGGGAGCCACCACCACATATTTCCCTTTAATAAACTGCCCCTCTTCTGTTTTCACACCCTGGATCTTGCTGTTCTCGACAACCAGGCTCTCCACTCCCGTTCCGGTGCGGATCTCTACTCCTTCAGACAGCAGAAAATCTCTCATGCGTTCGAGTATCTCCTGGCACCTGCCCGTTCCCAGGTGACGGATGGGAGCAGGAACCAGTTTTAGTTCGGCAAAGGAGGCTTTCCGCTGGATTTCCCTTACAGCATCCTCGTCTATTCCGTAAACTGTTTTGGGACCGCCAAACTGGACATAAATATCAT
>DYZU01000054.1 GCA_022735835.1 Thermincola sp.
GCTTTTGTTCCCCAGATTTGCTCTACCCGTTTGCGGAAGGCAGGGGAGCAGCCCTCACCAGTGAGAAACATTTTCTTCAAGGGCAGGCTGGGCAGGGCAAAATTAGTTTGAGCGGCCGCTTCGGCAAGGGTAATGGCATAGGAAGGGGTAGTTATTACTACGGTTGGCTGTAAATCGCGCATGACTTTGACAGTTTTCTCCGGGGTTGAATAAGCGCCGCCTTTACCGACATTGACGACCGTGGCGTGGGAAGAGTCCATGAATACCTTGTGAAAGGCAAGACCCGCCGAACTCATCTCGTAGGGAAGGGCATTAATAACAATATCGCCATCCTTAACATCGACCAATTTTCTGTATCCGGCAGAGAATTCGTTGAGGAAGTGATCTCTCCAGGTTTGCATGATATAGATCTCCTCGCCTCCGGTGGTGCCGGTGGAAACATTAATCAGGCTGATATCTTTTTTATCTGCCGCAAGGAGCACCCATGGTTTGCCGCGCAATTCGTCTTTGGTGGTAAAAGGCAATTTAGCCAGATCAGCCAGGCTCTTTATGTCCCGGGGTTCAACCCCTGCCTGTATCATTTTTTTACGGTAAAATGAATTATGTTTATAAGCCCTGGCTACGATTGCCCGCAAAGCCTCTGTTTGAAATTCGGTCATTGCAGCTAGCGACAGGTTGTCATCCGTAAGCGTGGAGAAGCGACTCAGCACGGGTTCCTGGGCAGCCCGTTGAAGATGTTTTTGAAAAAGAAATTCCATTACTCTTCACTCCTTTTATTCATAAACCACCCGGATGGCTTTTATCGTCGGCCTGGGTAGTTTGCTTACCAATTCAAATTCACAGGGGACGCTGATAGCGGCTCCCATTTTAGCAGCCAGTTTTTCGGCCAGTTCCGGAGTAGGTTTAACCCCGTCCGCGAGTTCGGTACGAATCTTCAACTGCTCGTTTTCACCCGGTTTTACGACAAATTCATACCAGTTTCCCACTTCCGGCAGTTGCATCAGGAAATTTTCCAGGTACACCGGGGAATATGCTGTTCCCTTTAAAACTATCTGGTCAGCCAGCCGTCCCCGTAGGTGTAATCGTTCCAGGGTCACTCCGCAGGGGCAGGGTTGGGGAGCGAGGCAACCTAAATCCTGAGTGCGATAGCGGATTAAAGGTGTATCAAAGCGCAGTAAACAGGTAATAACGATTTCACCAATTTCTCCCGGTTCCAGCACTTTTTCGGTTTTGGGATCAACTATTTCCACCAGGACATGGCCCTGGGTGATGTGATAGCCGTTATGGGCATCGCATTCAATACCGATAATACCGCATTCCGTGGCGCCGTAGGCAAAATTGACCTTCGTTTCCCAGATTTTTTCTATCCGCTTCCGGAATGCCGGGGAACATCCTTCACCCGCCAACCATATTTTCTTCAAGCCCAGGCTGGTGAGGTCCAAGGAGGCTTCAGCGGCTGCTTCGGCAAGGGTAATGGCGTAAGAAGGAGAGGTAACTACGATGGTAGGTTTTAAATCGCGTATTAATTTGATGGTTTTTTCCGGTGTCGAATAAGCGCCGCCTTTACCGACCGCCATGACAGCCGCCTGGTAACCGACCAGAAACCTGGTATGAAATTCCAGGCCAGCCGCGCTCATTTCGTAAGGTAACGCAACAAAACATAAATCGTCTTGTTCGATAGGTTGAAGCCGGGGATAATTAATGGATGTGTTGAGATAGTATTCCTTCCAGGTCTGCATTGTATAGATCGGTTGACCTCCCGTGGTCCCCGTGGAAACATGGATCACGCTGATATCTTTTTTATCACAGGCCAGGAGCGCCCAAGGGTTCTGGCGCAATTCGTCCTTGGCGGTAAAAGGCATTTTGGGTAAATCACTCAGGTTGTTGATATCCTGGGGTTTAACTCCGGCCTTAGTCATCTTTTGTCGGTAAAAAGGCGAGTTTTCATAGGCCCGGGTTACTGCTTCCCGTAATGCTTTTTTTTGGAATCCGGTCAGCCTTTTTGAAGGCATATGGTCTGGAAATACCGACTGAGAAAAGTAACGTCTTATCACGGATGACAAGGACTCTTCTCTGATCCTTTTTTCAAAATCAGAAGTCAATTTATTTTCACCCCTCAAGTATCCGGACTTACCAGGTGTTGATGAGCCCGGCAATTGAAGCAATTATTTTAACTTCATTAACAATATATTTCAGATATTTAATTTCTGTTACGTAAACCGGAAGACTATACCTCCATTCTTGAGGTTTGCATCGCAAAATTTCCGAATTTAAACCTTTATTGATAACTCGTCCACTGGCAATCGGCAACTGAAAGAAGTTGGCACTTTTTTTGCATATATAAATAGGCAAAGAAAGTTTAGGAAAAAACCATTAAAAAAATTAAAAGGAGGATTTCATATGTGTGTGCTGAGAGATACTTATTTAGTCGATGACCCCGCTTACAGGGAGCCTATTGAAGAGCACAGGCCGCATCTCCATGTTATTACTACCGCTGTTGAAATCAAGCGTACTGTAAAGCCTCCGTTTGTTACGACCCATTTCTACTGCCGCACCTGTAAGGAAAAGACCCCGGTAGAGCGCACCAGGACCTGTACCTGCGGGATGATCATGTGCATCAGCTGCTGGAATGAGTGGGAGGTAACGTGCCCAATCTGTGACGCCCGAATCGGGTAAAAGCAGTTTTTGGCCCAATGCGCAGGGCATCAAAGGGGGGATTCTATGGGCGCTTCTCTCTTAGAAAAGGCCTACACCTGACTTGAAACACTGGTTCCGGACGACCGGTGTTTTTCTTTTCATTTTTTTGAAACAAGCTCTTGAAACAGTTGGGACAATGAGACAAAAATGAAACAGTTTTGAAACAGTATAGACACAAAGTCGATACAATTGTGACACAGTATGAAACACTATGAGACAGCATAAAGCCGGGATAACAAAAAATTTATTATATTTTTTTAGGATTTGTTTGGAAACTCCGGAGTTGGCCGAACAATGAAAAAACGGGCGATTTATATAAACAAAAAGAAATTTTTCATTTATCGAATTTTGGCAAGGTAATTGCATTAATTAAGCGATAAAAGGCGTGAAAGGAGGTCAATCAATGGAAAGTGCGGTATTTACCGGGAACACCGTGACCCAACCGTCAGAAAGCCTGGCCAGGGTTATTGAGAAGGAAAGCGGACAGCCTGTCAACCGCTGCTACCAGTGTAAGAAGTGTTCCGCAGGATGCCCGGTGGGGCCGGTGGCAGATCTGCATACAAATGAAGTGATCAGACTGGTACAGATGGGAGATACCGAACGTTTGTTAAACAGCAACCGCCTGTGGCTGTGCCTTTCCTGCAAAACATGCCAGGCCCGCTGCCCGAACGGAATTGATACCTCGGCAGTGATAGATGTCCTCAAAGCAATGGTTTTCAAACAGAGTCGGACTCCTGCCGAGAGAAGAATTCCCGAATTTTACAAATCATTTTTAGATACAGTCAACATGACCGGCAGGTTGTATGAACTGGGTATGATTGGCTTATACAAGATGAGGACCAAAACTTATACCGAAGATATTGGGCTAGGTATCGAAATGCTGAAACGCGGTAAACTGAAGTTTTTACCCGAAAAAGTTAAACACCTGGACCAGGTTAAGGCAATTTTCCGGAAAGGGAGGGAGAAAAAGTGAAAGTAGGTTATTACCCGGGATGTTCTCTACATTCCACGGCCGCCGATTACGGGCTGTCTACCGAAGCGGTGTGCAGGCATATGAATATTCAGCTGGCCGAAATCCCTGACTGGAATTGCTGTGGCGCCACACCGGCCCATTCCACCAACGAGTTTCTGGCTAAAGCCCTTCCCCTGAGAAACCTGATCCTGGCCGAAGAATCGGGACTGGATTTGGTGGTGCCCTGTACGGGATGCTATAATGTATGCCGCCAGACGCACGGCTTCATAAGCAGGGGTTCGGCGAAATCCCACAGCGTGAACAGTGAAGTGGCATCTATTGTGGGCAAAAGATATAAAGGCAGTTTAAAAATAATGCATCTCTTGGAATTCTTCAGCCAGGATGAGGTCCTGGCAGAATTAAAATCAAGGATGGTTCGCACCCTGAACGGGCTCCGAGTGGTTCCTTATTACGGATGCCTGATGTTGAGGCCGGCCGGAGATGTGGCCTTTGACGACCCCGAGCAGCCGCAAAAACTCGACAGGCTGCTGGAAGTTCTGGGAGCTCAGGTTAAGCCGTGGTCTTATAAAATGGAGTGTTGCGGCGGCAGTTTTGCTATCCCTAAAGCGGACATTGTCACCGACCTGACCGGAGAACTGGTCAAACAGGCCAAAAAGGCGGGAGCCGAAGCCATGGTAACAGCCTGCCCGCTGTGCCAGGCCAACATTGATACCAGGCAGGCCAATTCAGGGATGCCCGTCCTTTATTTTACGGAATTAATTGCTGCGGTTCTTGGCTTAGACGGGCAGGACCGCTGGCTGGGCAAACACATCAGCGATCCCAGGCCCCTGCTGAAAAGCCACGAGATTATATAAGAGAACAGGTGGTGAAGAACGATGAACGATAGAAATATTGTCGGCGCCTCAATGGTAGTCGGCGGTGGAATCGCCGGGATGCAGTCGGCTTTGGACCTGGCTAACGGGGGATATATGGTCCACCTGGTGACCAACCAGCCGTCTATCGGAGGGAAAATGGCTCAACTGGATAAGACATTTCCCACCAATGAATGTTCCATGTGCCTCCTGGGACCCAAAATGACCGATGTCCTAAATCACCCCAATATTCAAATTCATACATGTGCGGAAATCGAAAAGGTAACCGGTGAAGCGGGAAACTTTCAGGTAAAAATTAAAAAAGCGCCCCGGTATGTGGATATCAATGAATGTACCGCATGCGGCGACTGTGAGCAGGTATGTCCCGTTTCTGTCCCCGATAAATTCAATGAAGAAAAAAGTGAACGCAAGGCTATTCACAGGATGTTTCCCCAGGCGGTACCCAACAGGTACCTCATCGAGAAAGCCGGTGTTTCCCCGTGCCGGAACGCCTGCCCCTCAGGGATCAATGTTCACGGCTATGTAGCCCTGGCCGCCCAGGGCAAATTTAAGGAAGCGTGGGAACTGATCAGGCAGGAAATTCCTTTCCCGATCATTTGCGGTACGGTCTGCCACCATCCCTGTGAAGCCACCTGCCAGAGGGGCAAGGTTGACGAACCGGTAGCCATCAGCAGGATAAAGCGTTTTGTCGGAAATTACATGCTGGAACACCTGGATGAGGTTGACCTGGAGGTACCCGAAAAGCGGGATGACAAGGTGGCGGTCGTCGGTTCCGGACCGGCAGGATTGGCCTGTGCCTACCACCTGGCCCGCCGGGGCTACCAGGTAACCGTATTTGAAGCCCTGCCCGTGGTGGGCGGGATGATGCGGGTAGGCATTCCGGAATACAGGCTGCCAAAACATCTGGTAGAGGCTGAAATAGACCTGATCAGAAAACAGGGTGTGGAGATCAGGACCAACACGCCGATAGGTAAGGATTTGTCTGTCAATATGCTCTTTGACCAGGGTTACAAGGCGGTGTTTCTCGGGATCGGGGCCCACGAACCGGATAAACTCGGCATTCCCGGCGAAGAGAAGGAAGGCGTTCATCACGGTGTGGCCTTCCTGAGGCAGGTAAGCCTGGGTGATAAGAAGAGCATCGGACGCCGGGTGGCGGTAGTCGGGGGCGGCAATACAGCCATGGACTCGGCCAGAACAGCCTTAAGGCTTGGCGCCGAAGAAGTATATATACTGTATAGAAGGTCTGAAGCCGAAATGACCGCCCTGCCCGAAGAGGTCCATGAGGCCCGGGAGGAAGGCATTAACTTCCTGTTCCTGGTTTCACCGGTGGAGGTTGTTGGGGATGCTCAAGTCCGGGGCCTCAAGTGCGTGCGCAACGAATTGGGTGAGCCCGACGCATCCGGACGCCGCCGGCCGGTCCCGATAAAAGGTTCGGAATTTGTCCTGGAAGTTGATGACATAATCGCTGCTGTCAGCCAGGCGCCGTCTGAATCGTTTTTTGCCGAACACGACCATTCCGTGACCAGAGCAGGCAGGAATATCAAGGTTGATCCGGTTACCTTGGAAACCAACATCCCCGGCGTGTTTGCCGGAGGAGACGCGGTAACGGGTCCGGCCACTCTGATAGAAGCTGCCGCCGCCGGTAAGGTTGCCGCGGAATCGATTGACAGGTATATCAACGGGAAAGACCTCCGGGAAAACCGGAAGCGCGAGTTTACTTTACCGGAAGCTGTGAAGACTCCGGAGCAGCTGGCCCGGATTCCCAAGAAGCCCCGGATAGTTCCTGACAAAATAGGGATTTCTGAAAGAAAGCGGACCTTCCAGGAAGTCGTCCTGGCCTACACGGCCGAGATGGCCATGGAAGAGGCCGGGCGATGCCTGAACTGCGGCGTTTGCTGTGAGTGCCTGCAGTGTGTTTCGGCCTGCAAGAAAAACGCCGTCTGCCATGAAGACGTAGAGCGGGATGAAGAAATAAACGTCGGCTCGGTAATTCTCGCCCCCGGTTTCGACTTATATGACGCAAAACTGAGAGGAGAGTACGGGTACGGCTATTACGAGAATGTCCTGACCTCCATGGATTTTGAACGGCTGCTGAGTTCCACCGGCCCGTCCCAGGGCCATGTGGTGAGGCCTTCTGACCACAAGCCCCCGAAAAGGATTGCCTTTATCCAGTGTGTCGGTTCGAGGGACTGTGAGCGCGGCTCGGAATACTGCTCATCGATATGCTGCATGTATTCCACCAAGGAAGCGATTATCGCCAGGGAGCACGACGCCGGTATTGAACCGACCATCTTCTACCTGGATATGCGGTCTTACGGCAAGAACTTTGATAAATACGTGAAATCGGCGGTCAATGCGGGTGTCCGGTATATCAGGACAATGATATCTTCGGTTAAGGAAGACCCGGAGACCAAAAACCTGATAATCAAGTACCTGCAGGACGGCAAAATCATTACCGAAGAGTTTGAAATGGTAGTCCTGGCGGTTGGGGTCAAGCCGCCCAAAGAGGCCGAAAACCTGGCCAAAGCCACGGGCATAAGGCTGAATGATTTCGGGTTTGCCTGGACCGACCCCCTCGATCCCACCAGGTCCTCCAGAAACGGGATTTACGTGGCCGGAGGGTTCCAGGGGCCGCGGGATATTCCTGAAACCGTCATGAACGCCAGCGCCGCTGCCGCGTCAGCTGCCACCATAATGGCTCCGGCCAGAGGGCGGCTGGTCAGGCCGAAAAAATACCCGCCCGAACGGAGTGTCAGCGGCGAAGAGCCGCGAGTGGGAGTGTTCATCTGCCGATGCGGCCTGAACATAGCGTCGGTGGTAGACGTTCCGGCAGTGCTGGAATACGCGAGAACCCTGCCCGGTGTTGTTTACGCGGAGGAGAACCTTTATACGTGCTCTCAGGATACCGTTAACCTGATTAAACAGACTATCAATGAACAGAAACTGAACCGGGTTGTGGTTGCCTCATGCACCATCCGCACCCACCAGCCCCTGTTCCGGGAAGCCCTCAGGGAGGCCGGGTTAAACCAGTTCCTCTTTGAAATGGCCAACATCAGGGACCAGTGCTCGTGGGTTCACCGGGAATACCCCGCAGAGGCAACCGAAAAGGCCAAAGACCTTGTCCGCATGGCGGTCAATAAGGTGCAAACCCACGAGGAGCTGCACATGCACCCGGTGCCGGTCGTACCCAAGGCTTTAATCCTCGGCGGCGGTATCGCCGGGATGACGGCAGCTCTCAGCCTGGCGGACCAGGGGTTCGAATCATACCTGGTGGAACGGAACGACCATCTGGGAGGCAACCTGCTATACCTCTATAATACTCCCGAGGGAAGGGACCTCCAGGAATTCCTGAATGAGACGATCAAACGGGTCCGGGGGAACCCCCTCATCCACGTATATACCAATGCCGAACTTGAAGAGTTGAGCGGGCACCAGGGGCATTTCATCTCAACCATATCCCAGGGCAAAACCGAAGGGAGCCCGGTAAGGAACACGTTCAGGGTAGAACACGGGGTTGTCATTGTCGCCACCGGCGGACAGGAACTTCCGCCGGACGAGAGGTACGGCTACGGAAAGAACGACAGGATATTGACCCTCAGGGAACTGGAAGCCAATTTGGCCAAAGGCATTACAGACCCCCGGAAGATAAAACAGGCGGTGTTTATCCAGTGCGCATCAGCGGGTGACGAAGAGATCCTGAAATACTGCAGCCGCACGTGCTGTACCCAGTCAGTGAAGAACGCCATCCGGATCAAGGAAGGAAACCCGGATGCCCAGGTCTATATCCTTTTCAGGGATATGCGGACGTACGGTTTCTACGAACAGTATTACAAGCGGGCCCGGGAAATGGGGATATATTTCATCCAGTATACCGGTCCTGCCCGCCCGGAAGTGGTAACGGGCACTGACGGAAGTCTGAAAATAAATGTGTATGACGCTGATTCGGGGTATAACATTACCCTGACCCCGGATCTGGTGGCCCTGGCCAGCGGGATCGGGCCTGCCGAGGGGGCTGAGCGGTTGGGAACTCTACTGAAAGTCCCCCGCAACGAAGACGGATTCTTTGTAGAAACCCACGCCAAACTGGGGCCGATGGA
>DYZU01000055.1 GCA_022735835.1 Thermincola sp.
GGAATATACCTGCCCGTCAAATATTTTGACCGAACTGAGAAGATGGCATATTTATGGGACAGCCCCGGCGGTATATCATATATCTTCTTTTTTTCTGTATACTAAACCCTCGGCCAGAGAGACCAAGTCACCCGTTTCATCTTTCACCGTTATGCGGTAAAGGCCGGTGCGGTTTGTCAGGTTATCCTCCGTGGCCTCGGCGGTAAGAATGCTTCCATATCCGGTGGCCTTCAGAAAATTGATGCTCATGTTCAAGGCCAGGGCTACCCGGCCGTGTGAATTCGAAGCAAGCGCAAAGGCCGTGTCAGCCACTGTAAACACGGCCGCTCCATGGGTAATATCGACAGAATTCAAATGCTTGTCTTCGACTTTCATCGTGACCCGGGCATACCCGGGCCTGACTTCCTCAATTGCCACCCCTACCATCCTGGCGAACCTGTCATTGCTCGAAATTCTCCGTACTGCCCTTTCCACTCCATCCATTATGTGCCTTCCTCCTTTGAAAATAGTTGCCAGTAACCATCTGAAATCTTTTTATTTGTGGTACATCAACCAGCTATGCTATAATATAGGATAACCCTTAAAATTTAAAAATTCAATGCATTTTAATGTTTCCGTGTATTTTTATGGTGGCAACTATATCGTAAAGGAGCGTGTTCCACTTGGCTATTTCCAAGAAAATCAAAGAAAACCTCCAACGCGCCTCATGGATCCGGGCTATGTTTGAAGAAGGAGAAAGACTTAGAAAGTTACACGGCCCGGACAAAGTTTACGATTTTACTCTCGGCAACCCCAATATTGAGCCTCCCGCCGCTTTTCAAGAGGAACTTAAAAAACTGGCCCTGCATCCCATACCCGGCATGCACAGGTACATGAGCAATGCCGGTTATCCCGAAACGCGCAGGGCAGTGGCCGAAGTCCTAGCCGAAGAATCGGGGCTGGAATTTACCGAGGCCAATATTGTCATGACTGTCGGCGCCGGCGGAGCGCTGAATGTTGTCCTGAAGACACTGCTGGACCCGGGCGACGAAGTTATCATCCTGTCCCCGTTTTTCGTGGAGTACAAGTTTTATATCGATAACCACGGCGGTGTGGTTAAAGAAGCGCCTACAACAGAAGACTTCCAGCTCGATATTGAGGCTATTGAGGCGGCGGTCAGTCCGAAAACCAAGGCCGTAATTATCAATTCACCGAACAATCCCACTGGAGTCATCTATGATGCCCTGTCCCTGGAAAAACTGGGAAATATGCTGAAGAAAAAAGAAGCCGAATATGGAACCGACATTTACGTCATATCTGATGAGCCGTACGCCAAAATCAGCTACGACGGGATCAAGGTACCCAGCGTTTTCAAATATATAGATAACAGTATAGTTGTTACATCCCACAGCAAAGACCTGGCCCTCCCCGGGGAACGCATCGGGTATCTGGCTGTGAGCCCCCGGGTCAAAAACCTGTCGCTGGTCATGGAGGGCATGACCTTTGCCAACAGGACCCTGGGTTTTGTCAATGCCCCTGCCCTTATGCAGAGGCTGGTCACTCACCTGCAGAAAGAGAGTGTAAACATTGCCGAGTACCAGGAAAAACGGGACATACTGTATGATAATCTCACGGAAATGGGTTTTGAAATGGTCAAACCGGCCGGGGCCTTCTACCTTTTTCCAAAATCGCCGGTCCCGGATGACGTATCTTTTGTCAAAGCTGCTCAGAAACATAATTTACTACTGGTGCCGGGCAGCGGTTTCGGGAAACCCGGCTATTTCAGGATCTCCTACTGTATAGATAAACAGGTTATCCTGAACTCTCTTCCGGCCTTCAGGAAACTGGCCACCGAATTCGGTCTTTAGCAAAAGAGGCAGCCACTTTTACTTGGCAAAAACATGGTTGCCAATGCGGACGGTTATTGTCCGTGTCCATACCCATTTGTTTTGGGCAGTGGCGGGGTTCCAGTAGTAAAGAGCCCCATATGTAGGGTCCCAGCCATTGAGTGCATCCTGTACGGCTTTATAGGCTGTTTCGTTGGCCGGCAGGTTTATCTGTCCGTCAATAACAGCGGTAAAAGCCCACGGCTCATAAATTACGCCCGGAATAGTGTTCGGGAAGTCAGGACTTTTAACCCGGTTCAGGATAACGGCAGCAACGGCTACCTGCCCCTTGTACTCCTCTCCCCTGGCCTCGGCGTGAACAGCCCGGGCCAGAAGGTCAATGTCGCTTCTCGAAAAACTTCTGGAAACAGTGGTAAGAGCCCTTGAACTGCCTCCGGGGATATACAGCACCTGGCCCGGATACACTATATCCTTCCACAGGTTGTTGGCTTTTCTGATAGAATCAACAGAAACACCGAAACGCTGGGCAATCAGGAAAAGAGAATCCCCTTTGACAACCGTGTACCGGGTGCCCGAACCTGTTGATCCGTCCGGAATTGCCAGTTTCTGTCCGGGATAAATCTCATCACCTGACAAGCCGTTGGCGGACTTGATGGCTGTAACTGATACCCCAAATTTCTTGGAAATAAGGTATAGAGAATCTCCGCTTTGTACTGTATAAGCAGTTGAAGCTTCCGCCAATCCGGCCACCAGCAAAACAGAAAGCACACCCACCAGGAACACTGTTCCAAGCCTGAAAAGAATCCTATTCATTTTATCCCCCTTTCAAATTGCCTCCGGAGTTAGCTGACGGGTTCGGTTGAAAGGACAACCCTACTTCACCGTGTAAGCAGTGAATGATTCACCCCTGGCCGCAAAGCCTAATTGGTTCCTCCGTACCTTTCGGATTCGGCATATACTTGGACAAGTTTAATATAAACGATTTTCCAGCACTGGTTAAGACCGTAAAAATAACCAGTATGACCATAAAAAACCAGCGTACAGGAAATTCGCCTGATCAGGTCATGTGGGGAGATTTTTCACCGGGTTTGAATTTTGCGAAATTTTACCGGCGCCGCTTCAGGGGCGTAGCCGTCTGCCCCTGCTGGCTGAGGGAGGCATCCATTAGACATTTCACAATAAAAAACCCCTCTGCCTGCAGAGAGGTCCGGATGGTTGCTGACAGCACCATATTATTAAAACAGTTCAAGCAGGAAAAATACCGTCGCCGCTACAAGAGCGGACAAGGGAGCCGTAAGAATCCAGGCGTTGACAATATTTTTGGCAACCACCCATCTTACCGCAGACATCCTCTTGGTTGCTCCAACCCCCATTATGGATGCGGAAATGACGTGGGTAGTACTGACAGGGTTACCTAACATGGACGCCCCTATGATAACCAGGGCCGCAGATGTTTCGGCCGCAAAACCGTGGACGGGTTCAAGTTTGATAATCCGCGCACCCATGGTTTTAATAATCCGCCATCCCCCCAGGGAAGTGCCCAACCCCATGGCTGTAGCACATGTAATAATAACCCAGGTAGGTACTTTAAATTCAGGTATTAGCCCGGCGGATAACAAAGCTGCAGTGATAATGCCCATTGACTTTTGGGCGTCGTTGGAACCGTGGCTGAAAGCCATAAAAGCGGCAGAAACAATTTGCAGCTTGGAAAAATGAGTGTTCACTTTTCTGGGAGCCACATTGCCTACAAGCACAAAAATAAGCCACATAACCATGTAGGCAATTGCAAAACCGATTATCGGAGAAGTAATCAGGGGAAGAAATATCTTTTCCATCAAACCTTTGGCGTTCAGAACCATAAACCCCTGGCTGGCCACAACACCGCCGACTACCCCGCCGATGAGGGCATGTGAAGAACTGCTTGGCAGCCCGTAGTACCAGGTAAATAAATTCCATACTATGGCTCCCGTCAGGCCCGCAATCAGAACTTCGTTATTGATAAATTCCGGTTTGACAATCCCTTTACCTATAGTACGAGCTACTTCAGTACTGGTGAGGGCTCCTATAAAATTTAAGCTCGCAGCCATCAGAATAGCCTGGGCCGGGGAGAGGACGCGAGTTGATACAGATGTGGCAATGGCATTGGCGGTGTCGTGAAAACCGTTGATAAAATCGAACAGCAGGGCCAGGACAATAACCAGAACTATAAGCAACTCAGACATATTTAACCACGACCCCGCGGATAACTTTAGCGATTTTTTCGCACCTGTCCAGTGCGGTTTCCAACTGCTCGTATACCTCTTTCCATTTTATCACGTCTATAGCGTCTTTGCTGTTTTTGAATAAATCCGCCACCCCGTGGCGATAAATTTTATCTCCCTCTGACTCGTGTTTTTTAATCTCGTAACACAGGTCCATGATTTGAACTGTATTGTTTTTCATTTTCCTTATATAATATACGGACTGCTTAACCTTTTCGGTTGCGTTGACAAATACATCTACCATGTCTTTGAATTGCTGGTCGGGTTTACCTGTCTCATAAATTACCATCTTCTCCACAGTGCTGCAAATAGAGTCCAGAATCTCATCAAGTTCCCTGGCCAGACTGTATATGTCTTCCCGGTCAAATGGTGTCATAAAAGTCTCGTTCAGTTTGTCAATAATTTTGTCTGTGACCTGATCACCTTTTTGCTCGAGAGCAATAAGCTCTTCGAGCCGGTCTTCCATGGTTTCATGCTTGGCCATCATATCCTGCAGTAAAACCGCACCCTGATAAAGTATATCAGCCGCCTCTTCAAACAGCGCGTAAAACTTGTCGTCTGCCGGTCTAAATCTTCGTAACACTCTACTTCCCCCAGTGTAATTTAATGCCAGATCCCTCACGTTATTTCCATCAAAAGCATTTACATCAAAAGGCGGGTCCTGATATTCTCCAATGTGGTTACCCAAATATCAATTATTCGCCTGTTTTCGCATTTTTCCTGTTAAGCTTTGTAATTTTTTTAAATTAAAGTTCCAGGGCGGCGCTGTATCCGAACCGGCGCGGAGATTCCGGAATTAATGGAAGACTTTCAGGATAAAATATTATCGATTACAATTAAATGGAGGAATGTCACGTGGTTGTTCGCGACAGCATCGCCTTGGGAGCAGTCACAGGAGTAGTTGGTACTATTCCTGGAATAATCATTAACTATATATCATATCAATTAGGGTTTTCTAAATATTATTCTTTCCAGATATCGAGCGGCACTTTTTTGTTAAAAGGTTTTACCGATACCCTGTCCGGGTTTGTTCTCGGCGGAATCATATGGCTCTCTACGGGGGCAGTTTTAGGCATCCTGATAGTCTTTCTTTTACAAAAGACCGGAACAGACTACTGGTGGTTAAAAGGACTCTTGGTTTCCGGAGTAGTCATGTATACCATAATATACGGCTTTCTTTTTTCCCTCGGCGGTTCAAAAGTGGCGCCAAGGGACCTGGGCACCAATTTTACCGTATTACTTGAAAATATATTATTCGGGTTGACCACAGCCTTCCTAATAGTTCGATGGGGCCACAAGGATTTGCTTAAACCACGCAAATAACTGCGGCCTGGGGGTTCGAAAAAGACAATTTACGGAGTCTCATTTTGGGAAACGGGAGTCTTCATTATGTCATTGATTATTAAGTAATATACCCCGAATACCGTCCCTACAATACCGGCCCACATTGGAACTGTAGCACCGCTTCCCTGGAATGATGATGTCAGGGTTACAACAGCCAAGCCGGCTAAATGATAGAACAAGTATGAAACAGGAGAGATCATACTTAATTTCTTTCTGTAAAAAACAAAAGCAGTTACAGCACAAACGGGGATCCAATATAATTCGACAATTGACACCAGCAAATTAAACCAGTTTATGAAACCCTTATTTACCAACAAAAGGAGCCCGTCAATAATCTCCAAAATCCCCACTGCTTTGGCCCCGTTAAAATAAAGCCTTGTATATTTCATAGTTCCTCCCCAAAATCAATGTTCTAAACGGTGTCGTGCCTCACAGGCCGGTCCGGTTTTCATAATTACTAATAATATTTAAAACCCTCAGATATAGTCCTGTAATCACAAGCAGGCCCAGCAGTGATAAATGTATAAAAAGTTTGATCAGCCTTTTTCATCAACGTTATAATTAAAATCATGCGTAAGTTTACTAAACAAAACATGCCCGCAGGCGTCTCGCCTACACGGGCACTTTGAACAAAATGAATGATATATGCGTCCATTTTCATGTCTCATGAAAACCGGGCGAGGATGACGTCCCTTTTCCGCAAAGATTCTCTGACATCGATGACCCGCTGGTTCCGGGAGCCGCGGAAAGGAAGGTTCAGGTCCTTTTCCGCCTCGATAAAAGGCCCGTCTACCAGGTAGTCGGAAACACTCAGCAGTTCCATGACCTTCCGGTTTTTCTTCCCCATGTGGAGCAGTTCCTCCCAGGTATAACCCGTGTAAGTCATTATATCCAGCCCCTTCTCTTTGATTTGTTTTCCCAGTTGGGCAAACCCCTCGGCCTGCATGAACGGTTCGCCGCCGGAGAAGGTCACTCCCCTGAGCAGCCCGGTATTTTCTATAACATCCAGGATTTCCTGGTGTTCCACGACCCGGCCGCCGGAAGGGTCGATGGCTTCAGGGTTGTGACAGCCAGGGCAAAACCTGGGGCACCCCTGGGCAAACACCACGCTCCTGATGCCCGGTCCGTCAACAACAGACTCGCGTATTAAACCTGCAATTCTCAGTTCCATACTGCCGCTCCCTTCCCCGTACCGATACCTGTTACCCCCTCGGCTTTCCGGTAAGCCTCGGTTTTTCCGGTAAGCCTCGGATACACTACTCTTTATCCTTATACCTCACCAAGTCCAGGAACGCCTCATCGGCTATTCTCTGGGCAAGTTCGTCAGGGTAATCGCCTTTGTAAATGACCTTGTCCACCCCCGCACTGACCAAAAGCTTGACGCAGGAGACACAAGGCTGGACTGTCACGTAAACGGTGGCGCCTTCCAGCACATCCCCGTGCAGGGCGGCCTGGGCGATGATATTGGCTTCGGCGTGAACGGCCCAGCAAAGCTCGTGCCGTTCTCCGGAAGGAATTCCCAACTCTTCCCTCAAGCATCCTCTCTTTTCACAGTGGGTAACACCGGATGGGGCGCCGTTGTAACCGGTACTGACTATTTTCCTGTTTTTTACGGCAACGGCGCCAACCTGACGCCTCAGGCATGTAGACCTGGTAGCAACCAGTTCGGCTATATCCATAAAGTACTTGTGCCACGAGGGCCTGGACATGAAATCTCCTCCTTTGTCTAAGCCGCGTTCGCTCTCCAGCCCGGTTTATTCTCTATCCATCAGGCGGTGGGATACCCGGTCGCGAAGCTCAGCCTGCTTGGCATCGTTGAACCTGTCCACCGTACTGAGATACCCGGTTATCCGGCGTACGCGCCTGATATCGGAAGCGCCGCACATGGGGCACTCATCCTGGTTGATAACTGCCGTGTAACTGCAACCGGTACAGTAATCTACAGGGAAGTTAATGCCGGCATACCCGATATCTGCATCCTTCATGTGCCTGAGAACGGTCTCTATGGCATCGAGGTTATGTATGGGCGGCGACGGGAATTCTACATAACTGATATGGCCTGCATTACAGAATTTATGGTAAGCGCCTTCAATAGCTATTTTTTCAAATATGCTGATCTCGTGGCTGACCGGGATATGGAATGAGTTGGTATAGTATTCCCTGTCGGTGATACCGGGAATCAACCCATATTCTCTCCTGTCCAGCCGGACGAACCTGCCTGACAGCCCTTCAGCCGGAGTAGCCAGCAAGGTAAAGTTCAGGCTGTGTTCCCTGGTGGCCTGGTCCGTTCTCCTGCGCATGTGCTCAACAATCTGCAGGCCAAGTTCGTTGGCATCCCGAGATTCACCGTGGTGCTTGCCTACAAGGATCCGTAAGGTTTCGGCCAACCCTATAAACCCGATGGACAGAGTCCCGTGCTTGATAGCCGGTTCAATGGTATCGCAGGGCTTCAACATTTGGGAATCCAGGTACAGCCCCTGACCCATCAGGAAGGGCATGTCCTTAACCTTAAGGTTCGCCTGGACCTTATACCTGTGAAGAAGCTGGCTGATGGCCAGGTCCAGGACCCGGTCAAGCTCCCGGTAAAACTTGTCAATGTTTGTTCCGGACTTAATAGCAATCCTGGGAAGGTTGATGGTGGTGAAAGAAAGGTTGCCTCTTCCTTCCGAGATCTCCGGCCCGTTAACGTTTCCGATTACCCTCGTCCGGCAGCCCATATAGCTGACTTCGGTGCCGTATGGCTTGTTAAAAGATGAATCCATAAAGCTGAAGGTCGGGTTTAACCTTCTGGCTGCTACCCGGATAGCCAGTTTGAAAAGATCGTAGTTGGGGTCGCCCTCGTTGAAATTAATGCCTTCCTTAACCCGGAAAATAATATTGGGAAAAATAGGGTTTTCTCCCCTGCCCAGCCCTTTTTCATAAGCAAGAAGCAGGTTTTTGACCACCGCCCGGGCGGTCGGGGATGTATCAGTCCCAATGTTCAAGCTGGAAAACGGCACCTGTGCCCCGGCCCGGGAATGCATGCTGTTGAGGTTATATATAAAAGCCTCCATGGCCTGGTAGATTTCGTTGTCATCCGCATCCTTGACAAATTCCGCAATATCCGTGTCAAAGAACGGGAAAGCCTGTCCACCATGCATATCGTTTTGGGAGCTCTGGAGGATAATGGCGGCCAGGGCAGTGGCGGATGTGGGCCTCTTCGGCGGCCTGATATAGCCGTGCCCGTTGTTAAATCCTTCTCTCAGCAGCCTGCCCAGGGGAATCTGTACACAGGTCAGGGTCTTCCCGTAAAAATCCAGGTCATGGATGTGAATGTCCCCGCTGATATGAGCCTGCGCCTGCTCTTCCGGAATCAGTCTGGAGAGGTAATATCTCTTGCTGGCGGCGCTCGCTATCTGGAGCATCTTGGCTGACGGTGAATTGCTGATGTTGGCGTTTTCCCGGTTGGTTTCAACCAGGATTTCCTCCACGGCATCCATTAGCTCAGACTTAGCATCCCTGATTCTGGTCCGGTGTGCCCTGTATAATATATAAGCCTTAGCCGTCCTGGCATGACCCCTCTCAATCAGGACTTTTTCCACGCAGTCCTGGACGTCTTCCACGGAAAATATCGTGTCCCCATACTTCTGGCGCAGAAGCTTCATCACTTCGAGGGTCAGCTCCATGGCCAGCGTCCTGTCTTCTCCCCCGACGGCCTGGGCTGCTTTAAAGATAGCATCGGTAATTTTGCTTTCATTAAAAGCAACTAATCTTCCATCCCTTTTCCGGATAGCCTTAAAGCCCGTTTCTGCCCTGGGGGAACGCAGGGGCGCTAGGTTGGTTGCCTCAAAAATTTCTTTTTCCTGAATCATCCGGGTATCATCTCCTATTATGTTATTTTTTCTTTAACAGCTTTTCCAATTCCTCAATAAAACTGTTCACATCCTTGAACTGGCGGTAAACCGAAGCAAATCTTACATAAGCCACTTCATCCAGGTCCCGCAGTTTTTCCATGACTTTTTCTCCAATATCTTCCGAGTTAACCTCGATGTCCATTTTGTTCCTGAGCTCTTTCTCAATGTCGTCTACCATGTCTTCCATCCGTCTCATGGGAATCGGCCTTTTCTCACACGCCTTGATTATCCCCCCAAGGACTTTATTCCTGTCGTACACTTCCCTTCTTCCGTCTTTTTTAACTACTATCAGGGGTATCTCATCAACTTTCTCATATGTTGTGAATCTCCGGCCACACTCAGTACACTCCCTTCTTCTGCGAATGGCGTTACCGTCTTCTGCCGGCCGGGAGTCTAAGACTTTGCTGTCTACATATCCGCAAAAAGGGCACCTCATTTTTTTCTCCACCTTAAAAATTCAGAATTATTTGCCGAAGGAATTTAGATATCCGTGTAGAATAAGAATAATAAATTATATGGGCTGTTTAACCCAGTGCCACAATATGTTGGGCACATTTTTATTATAAAATACTATATCTTGCGCAGTCAAGGAAAATGTTACCAATAATTAAAGTTTAAATTTTGTGAAAATACAGGTAAAAAAAATGGCTACCTTCCGTAAAGGTAGTCATTTTTTACATTAATAAAGCATACTTTGGTTTGTATCGGTATAATCTGCCAGTTCCACGAGAATTACATCCATCCCGAGTTTTTTGATCTTTTGCCAGGGAACCACTACATCGTCATTCCGGCCAAACAGCCCCAATATTTTCCCGTTTCCGGGCAGAACCACGGATTTTATGCGGCCGGCATCAAGGTCAATCTCAATGTCCTTTATCAACCCAAGTTTTTTGCCGTTCATTACGTTGATAACTTCTCTCATGCGCAGGTCTGAGATTTTGACCATCTGAGTCTCCCACCTCCTCATCATATTATATGTGGGAGGTTGTCATGATGTGCAGCCGGCTTATCTTTTTTCTTTATTAATTTCCCTATATTCAAAATTCCGCTTTAATCTAACCACCGTTCGCAAATTTCCAGGAACTTAAATTTGACTTGCACGGTTTCCTGGGCAGAACCAGCGGAAGCCAAATCTGCCCGGTCCGGTCCGGGAGAGATAGAGGCAGCCGCGTAATTCCGGTCCGTGGCGCCTGTACCCTTAGACACATCTACGAAACACAGCGGCGGAAACAATACACACCACCAGTTGGCGCCCTGCCCCCGGCCAATCACAACTCTTACCGCCTCGTAATTTCCGGCCGGGATGGTCAATTCCCCGTAAGTCCTGACAGGGAAATCGTAATGTCCCAGGAGTACCTTCACCGGATACTTTTCTCCCCAAGCCCTGACCTCGTCCTCGGCAATTGTCCTGATTTCATCCAGGCGAGCTCTGGCAACCATACGGGCTTCCGTAATGTTTTTGGCCTTTGCGAACTCCGGGCCCATCCGCTGGACCACCAGATCCCTGATTTTTCTTTTCAGGGCCTGGTCCTTGTCACTGTCACTGTTAGCAATGACATGAAACCTGATCAGGTTATCCGGGGTATAGACCGCATCGCCGGTGGCCACGGCATCGTAGGCAGTAGCTGTAACATTGTAAACCGGACCTTCGGCCGAAACCTCCGGACCGCTACGGGTTACTGCCAGCGTCAGCAGTGCGGACGTTACCACCACCGCCATTACTGTTCCTGTAATTAAAGCAATCTTCCAAACTTTACTCCGCATCAAAATACCTCCCAACAGATATCTTACATATACTTGCGCATGTGCTTGAGAGCCGCTTTTTCCAAACGGGAAACCTGGGCCTGGGAGATCCCGATTTCTTCGGCAACCTCCATCTGGGTTTTCCCTTCAAAAAATCTCAGGGACAGGATCAGTTTTTCCCTCTCGCTCAGCTTTTGCATAGCCTCCCTGACAGCAATTCCTTCCAGCCAGTTGCCGTCCTGGTTTTTTTCGTCACTTATCTGGTCCATTACGAAAATTGGATCTCCGCCGTCATGATAGATAGGTTCGAATAGCGATATCGGCTCCTGGATGGCATCCAGGGCAAAGACGATTTCCTCACGGGGCATCTTCAGTTCACCGGCGATTTCGTTTATGGAAGGCTCTCTCGAGAGTTTATTAACCAGGTTATCCCTTACCTGCAACGCTTTATAAGCAACATCCCTGAGTGAGCGGGATACCCGGATGGGGTTATTATCCCTCAGGTAGCGGCGAATTTCGCCGATGATCATCGGAACCGCGTAGGTAGAGAATTTGACGTTTTGGCCCAAGTCGAAGTTATCAATGGCTTTCATCAGCCCAATGCAGCCCACCTGGAACAAATCGTCAACATATTCCCCCCTGTTGGTAAAACGCTGGATTACACTCAGCACCAGCCGCAAGTTACCGTTGATTAGTTTGGAGCGGGCGTCTTTATCACCGGCCTGCATTGCTTCAAACAACTGCCGCATCTCGCTGCTGGTCAGTACGGGCAGTTTTGATGTATTCACACCGCAGATTTCTACTTTGTTTATCATCAATGTAGACACCCTTTCCGACACTTATATTGGCATATCATTAGGATTATTGCCCAAACAAAAAAGGTTTATACAAAGAAGGGCAGGTATATTCCTGCGA
>DYZU01000006.1 GCA_022735835.1 Thermincola sp.
CGCGCGTCTTCTACCGCAATAAAGGCATTTTGCGTCACCTCGGGAATCAGGTCAATAGGTACCTGAACCCTGTTTTCCCTGTACAGGGCGGTAATGACTTTTCCGTTGCTGTCATAAATTTTTGATGCTACCGGGACATCGGGGTCCGGCAATGAGAAAATTGCGCAGCCGCCGGAAAACACGGTTAAAAAGAGGCAAAACAGTAAAATTAACCCGAACCGGGCAGTTTTCAGGGTCACAGAACTCACCAGCCTAAAACAAGTATAAATTTATTATAACAAAAAGTGTGTGATATCAAAAACCAATGGTGGGATGTAAAGCGTTCCAAACAACAAAGTTTTTAGAAAATTTAGGATATTAAGAAGGATTTTTTATAATTGCCGGCGAATAAATAGTGCCGGAAAACCGTGTTGGGGGTGACAACAGTTGATTATTGAGCAGAACGAGAATACCAACACAACTGTACTGCAGGCTCCTGAGCAATATGGAGTTCTTGTAGCCGACCCGGGGGGGAAGCTGAAGCTAGCCAGGTGGAGACTGCAGAGTGACGGCTACCGGGTTTGTTATGTCCGGGATGTATCGACAATAGAACCCCTGATAAGCCGGGGAGAAATTCAGATTGTTCTTTTAAACATCGACGGAGCCGGTGACCTGGATTTACTCGAGCGGGTTGTAAATACCGCGGGGCGCTTCAAGGTTGTCGCCGTTACCGCCGGGAGAACGGAACACATATCAAAAATGCTCTTCGCTATGGGTGTGAAAAAGACGGTAACCAGGCCGATCGATTACCCGCAATTGAGCGCCGCCGTGCGGGAAGAACTTGCCGGCATGCGGGAACAAAACCTCAAAAGGAATACTTTTGACCGCGCCAGAAAGTCTCTCAGTATCCCGCTCAATATCCGCACCATTTACAGAACTTTGCTGGACAATATCAAAACCGGGATCCTGGCAGTGGATGCGGCCGGGAATATCATATATGTAAACCGCCCGGTGAGCTTGTTGTTGGGGTTGGATGAGGAGAGTATCTTAGGGAAATATTTCGCCGATGTTTTTCCGGATTCAATGCACAAGTGTGAATTAATATCCTGTAAGCCGCATTCATCGTGCCCTGCCCCTTGCTCCATCCGGGCCATTTTGGCGAAGGCTTTGCAGGACCGTGAGCGATTCTGCCAACAGATAACAGTGTCAAAAGACAATGAGGAGACGATACCCTGCGAAGCAAGGGGCAACCCGATTTACGACAAAACGGGGGAATTTATCGGCGCTTTTGTGGAGCTCGATGAACTTACAAATCCCTGCAAGTTCGAAAAAGTGCTGGCCCGGTCGGAGAAGCTGGCCCTGGTGGGCCAATTGGCGGCCGGGGCAGCTCATGAAATCAAAAACCCGCTGACTTCTGTCAGGGGATTTATCCAGTTATTGCAGAAAGAACTGGAAGGCACCCCGAAAGGAGATTATATAAACATAATAATTGGTGAAATTGACAGGGTTAATACCATAATCAACGAGTTTCTGAAACTGGCCAAACCTGCCGAGCCTCACAGAAAAGCCTGTAATCTCAGGGAACTCTTTGATGATATCCGGATGCTCATTGAAAGTGAAGCTTTTCTGAAGAACATAGACATTATTGATGACATTTCGCAGTCTCTGCCGCCTGTCATGATTGACAGTGAACAGATCAAACAGGTGTTGATCAATGTTATCAGGAATTCTTTTGAAGCCATGGACAAAGGCGGGACTCTTACGGTAAAGGCCTTTAATTTATCCAAGGACCGCGAGGTCTGCCTGGAAATAACAGATACCGGTGTGGGAATGGATAAAGAAACAGTCAGCCGGATATTTGTCCCCTTTTATACTACCAAAGAAAACGGGACAGGCCTCGGGCTGGCCGTTTCCTCAGAAATTATGAAAAGCCACGGAGGGCGGATGGAAGTCGAAAGTCAGGTGGGCCGGGGAACGTCGATATACCTGTATTTCCGTTACTAATACGAATTATCACAGTTAATATTGGTCCGAAAAGGGAGTTTGCTCCCTTTTTTGTTTTGAGCCGGCAATTCGTTAACGGAGAGTTGCGGCTAACAGTGTACCCGGCATTTGATTTATAAAATTGGGTATAATAAGTCCAGGCATCTATTAAGGAGGTGAGGGTATGTCCACAACTGTCTTACATGTTGAAGGAATGACTTGCGGGCACTGTAAGGCGTCAGTGGAGAAGGCCTTAAAAACACTGGACGGGGTGCAGAATGCCTCGGTCAACCTGGACGCCAAAACTGTCTCCATAGATTATGACCCGGCTGTGGTTGACGAGGGAATCCTCAAGAAGGCGATCAGTGATGCGGGTTATGAGGTGAAATAATTGGCTGGAAAGCGCCGGGTTTCACGCTATTCAGAGATAGCCGGAGTTCTCCTCAGGCACGGGTTCCATTATTTGGTGGAACAGCTGGGGTTGAAAAGCGGGATGCCGGCTCATGACGACACCGGGACTTTCGGTGATAGGGGGTTTCACCGTTATTCACACCCGCAGAGGGTCAGAATGGTCTTCGAAGACCTGGGTCCCACATTTGTCAAGCTGGGTCAATTGCTCAGCTCCAGGCCGGACCTGATCCCCCGGGAGTATGTCGAGGAATTCAGCAGGCTGCAGGATGATGTCGAAGAATTCTGTGAACCTGATATTCGGGTTCAGTTTCAAAAAGAAATGGGCAAACAGCCTGAAGAGCTTTTTAGCTACTTTAATTATGAACCACTTGCCAGCGCATCTATCGGCCAGGTTCACGAAGCGGTTCTCCCGGGTGGAGAAAAAGCTGTAGTGAAAGTCCAGCGGCCTCACCTGACCCAGTTAATTGACGGAGATATCAGGATACTTAAAAGTTTTGCAGGCCTTCTCCAGGATCGCACAGTGATCGGGAAGGTTTGTGATGTCTTTGAGATAATCGATGTGTTTGAAAGGCAGATCCATAGAGAACTTGACTACCTGACAGAAGCCGTTAATACCGAAGCTTTCTACCGGGAATTCTGTGATCACAAAAACGTTGTTGTTCCCAGGGTTTTCTCGGATTATACCACCAGAAAAATTCTCACCATGGAGTACGTTGACGGGATCCGGGTGGAAGAATTTGAAAAGCACGCCTATTCCTTTGCAGACAGGGCACGATATGCCAGGAATATGTTGCTGGCGATTTTCCGCCCGTTATTTGAAAAGGGGATATTCCATGGTGATCCGCATCCCGGTAATGTCCTGTTCCAGGATAATTACAGAATAGTGCTCATTGACTTCGGCATTGTCGGGAGGTTCGATCAGGTCAACCGCCGCCGCGTGGCGGAACTAATGGTAGCATTGTCGGAACGGGATGTCCCCGCAGTCATGAACATAATTCTGGAAACAGGGATAAGCACCCGGAAAATCCACCAGCAGTATTTTTTTGAAGATGTGGCGGAGATTGTGGAGAAGGCCAACAGGGTAACCAGCGGGGGCCTTGAACTGGGGCAGCTTATCAATGGGATGATTACAATTTCCATCAATCACGGTATAAAGATGCCCGACAGCCTGTTCATTCTGGGGAAGACCGTAATGATCAGTGAGAATATGGCCAGGCGGATATGTCCGGAGCTGGACATTGCGGAAGTTATCGAGCCTTTGGCTGTTGAGTACCTGAAAGATGCGTTGCGGCCGGAGTTCTACACGGGGAACATGTATAAACAGATATCAAACTTTTCTGAGGCAATATTTACACTGCCCAAAGATATTTGCCAGGCTGTCCGGAATCTGGCTAATAATGACACGCGAATAACATTTTATCACCGAAATCTGAACTGGTTATATGACATGCTTGATGTATCCTCCTCAAGAATATCCTTTGGCCTGGTCCTGGCGGCCATGATTGTCGGTTCGGCTGTCATTATGCATACGGGAAAAGGCCCTCTTTTATGGGGCTACCCTGCTCTGGGAACGGTGGGCTTCGTTTTTTCCGGTATTTTGGGAGTGCTGGTTTTAATTGCCATGCTTCGTTCCGGCAGGCTCAGATGAGGAATTAATTACCAGTAACCCGGGAAATTTTTCTTGCATATCAATGTTATTGACAGACCAAACCTGTTGATGATATAATTCTAAAAAATTTATATTTAAAAACGAAGTTATGGGGAAAAGACAGTGAAGGGGATAGTAAGTGTTTTGTTTCCTTTCAGAGAGCCGGAACACGGTGGGAGCCGGCAGGGACATTACACCGAAGGCCACCCCGGAGTTGCCGGCTGAAAAGATTTCTTAGTAAGCCTGGCCGTGTACCGGCGTTAACGGGACTAAAGTTGGGCTGTCCCGGCAGCTAACTAGGGTGGTACCGCGTGAGGAAAACTCTCGTCCCTTGAGGATGGGAGTTTATTTATTTAAGTCTAGCAAAGGGGTTGGTGGAGTGAACTTGGACAAAAAAGATCAGGAAATCCTCGAAATGTTACAGGATAACAGCCGGTTGCGCACTGAACAGATTGCGGCAATGCTGGGACTTGACCAGAAGGATGTGGCGAACCGGATCAAAGAGATGGAGGAACAGGGCATTATTGTCAAGTACCATACTCTGATTAACTGGGAAAAAGCGGGAGAAGAAGTGGTTTCCGCCTTAATCGAGGTAAAAGTGACCCCACAAAGAGGCGCCGGATTCGATGCGGTGGCCGAGAGAATTTACCGTTTTCCCGAAGTCAAGTCTGTGTACCTGATGTCCGGGAGGTATGACCTGTCTGTACTGATTGAAGGGAAAACAATGAAAGAAGTGGCCTTATTCGTTTCCACGAAACTTGCCACTATAGAAGAAGTACAAAGTACCGCCACACATTTTGTTTTAAAAAAGTATAAACAGGAAGGGATTATCCTGGAAGACAAGGAAAAAGACCGCAGGTTGGTGATTTCGCCATGATTAAATGGGAAGAAAAACTGTCTCCGTCAGTAAAAGGCATTCCGCCGTCAGGAATCCGGCGTTTTTTTGACCTGGTTTCCGAAATGAAGGGGGTTATTTCCCTGGGGGTGGGGGAACCTGACTTTGTAACCCCCTGGCATATCCGGGAGGCCTGTATTTATTCCCTGGAAAAGGGTTATACCATGTATACCTCCAATTGGGGGCTTCTCGAATTGCGGGAGGAGATTGCCCGCCACCTGTACAGCAACTATCGGGTAAAATACGAGCCAAGCAGCGAGGTTCTGGTAACAGTCGGTGTCAGTGAAGGCATGGATTTGGCGCTTAGGGCAATCCTGGCGCCGGGGGATGAAGTACTGATCCCGGAGCCTTGTTACGTGTCATATTCTCCGTGCGCCAGTCTTGCCGGAGGCGTTCCGGTGCCGATTCTTACCACCGCCGATAACGATTTCCGGGTTACGGCAGCCCAGATAGAGGAAAAAATTACTCCCAGGACCAAGGCCCTCATTCTCAGCTATCCCAATAATCCCACCGGAGCAACGATTTCCCAGCAGGAGCTAATGGAGATTGCCAAGGTTGTCAAGAAGCATGACCTCATTGTTATTTCAGACGAGATCTACGATAAGCTTACATACGAGGGTAAGCACACCTGTTTTGCTTCCCTGCCGGCCATGAAAAGCCGGACAGTCCTGCTGAACGGTTTTTCCAAGGCTTATGCCATGACAGGATGGCGTTTGGGGTATGCCTGCGGGCATCCGGAAGTTATTTCCCAAATGGTCAAGATACACCAGTATACCATGCTCTGCGCTCCGGTGACTGCTCAGATGGCCGCCCTGGAAGCGCTGCAGAACGGTACCGACGAAATGCTGAAGATGGTGGCGGAATATGACAGGCGCCGGAGGCTCATTCTCCGGGGATTTAACGAAATCGGCCTGTCCTGTTTTGAGCCCAAGGGAGCTTTTTACGCGTTTCCGTCAATTAAAAACACCGGTTTGTCATCAGAAGAATTTGCCGAGAGACTATTAATGGAAGCCAAAGTTGCAGTCGTGCCCGGAAACGTCTTCGGGGGTAACGGCGAAGGCCATATCAGGTGCTCTTATGCGGCTTCGGTTGAAAATATTACGGAAGCGATTGAGCGTATGGGGAAATTTGTTCAGCAGTATTCGTCCTGCCGGGAGGAGGCCTGTAGTTAGGGTCTGTTGTGGAATGTTAAAAATTATCAGAAAAATTTAGATAATTGGAGAAGGGAAAGAACTATGTAATGTAGAATACCTATTGCGGTAGTGGTAATTTTTGCTTACATACAGAAAATGGCCCGCCGATACAAGTGGCTTGGTAGGATGGTTATTAACGGTAACGGTGGCCATTAGTTTTTTTCAGATGTCGTTTAAGACAGGGAGGTGGGTTTTGTGATTTGGGAACCTCATTATGAATGCATGAGCAGGGAGGATATGCGGGCGATCCAGCTGGACCGTTTGCAGTCGGTGGTGCACAATGTCTATGAACGGGTGCCTTATTATAAAAAGCATTTTGACGAACACGGAGTGAAGCCGCAGGACATAAAACGATTAGAAGATATCAGCAAGCTGCCTTTTACCGGCAAGGAAGCCCTGATGGAAAATTACCCGTATGGAATGTTTGCGGTTCCTATGAAACAAATTGTGCGCATTCATGCGTCATCCGGTACCACAGGAAAGCAAAAGGTCGTGGGGTATACGAAAAGGGACATTCGCACATGGTCTAACCTTGTGGCCCGGATAGTGATTATGGCGGGGGTGACAGACGAAGATGTGGCCCAGATTTGTTTCGGGTACGGGTTGTTTACCGGCGGTTTCGGCCTGCATTACGGCCTGGAAAAGGTGGGCGCCGCCATTGTGCCGGCTTCTACCGGCAACACCGAGAGGCAAATCATCCTGATGCAGGATTTTGGCACCACGGTGCTGGTTTCCACTCCTTCTTATGCCTTATACATGGCCGAGGTTGCTGAAGACATGGGGGTGGACATCTCCGGATTGAAGCTCAGGGTGGGCCTGTTTGGAGCAGAGCCGTGGACGGAAAACATGAGAAAAGAGATTGAACGCCGCTGGCATATAAAAGCCACAGACAACTACGGACTGAGTGAGATTATAGGACCGGGTGTGGCAGGTGAATGCGAGTGCGGAAAAGGTCTGCACATTAATGAAGATCATTTTTACCCGGAAATAATCGATCCGGAGACAGGGGAGTCGCTGGGTTACGGCAGGGAGGGTGAATTGGTTTTTACCTCGCTGACCAAGGAAGCTTTCCCCATTATCAGGTATCGTACCAGGGACATCTCAATGCTGATTGATGAACCCTGCCCGTGTGGCCGAACCACGATTAAAATGAAAAAAGTCACCGGCAGGGCTGATGACATGCTGATTATCAGGGGTGTAAATGTCTATCCCTCGCAGATCGAAAATGTGCTCATGGAGACCGAAGGGGTAGCCCCCCATTACCAGCTGATAGTGACCAGAAAAGGCTACCTGGACGATCTGGAGGTACAGGTGGAGCTTTCCGGTGATAAGTTTACAGGTAAGTACAGGGAACTTGAGGAACTGGAGCACAGTCTCAAGCAAAAGCTGAACAGAACACTCTCCATAAGCGCAAAAGTCAAATTACTGGAACCCAGGTCCATTGAGAGGACCACCGGAAAAGCCAAAAGGGTTGTAGATTTACGACCCAAGGAATAAGGATGGCGAGATTTGGTGACATCCTTTAGCGAGGTATGAAATAGCGGAGGTATGAATAATGAAGGAGCTGCTTACAGGAAACGAGGCAATTGCCAGAGGTGCTTATGAATCAGGAGTAACTGTTGCCGCGGCCTATCCGGGAACCCCCAGCACCGAGATCCTGGAAAACCTGGTTCGCTACCCGGGCGTTTACGCCCAGTGGTCTCCCAATGAGAAGGTGGCGATGGAAGTGGGGGTCGGGGCTGCCATAGGCGGCGCCAGGGTTCTGGTTGCGATGAAACACGTGGGGGTGAATGTGGCGGCAGACCCGCTGTTCACTCTGGCCTATACGGGTGTGAACGGGGGACTGGTCCTGGTCAGCGCCGACGATCCCGGTATGCACAGTTCCCAGAATGAACAGGATAACCGGAATTATGCCAGGTTTGCCAAGGTCCCTCTTCTGGAGCCCAGCAACAGCCAGGAATGCAAGGACATGGTCGGCGTGGCCCTGGAGCTGAGCGAGCAGTTCGACACTCCTGTTATACTGCGAACCACCACCAGGGTAGCCCATTCCCAGAGTATGGTTGAACTGGGGGAACGCCAGGAAGGGCAGGCGAAACCGTATGTCAAAAATCCGCAAAAGTACGTGATGGTTCCCGCCCATGCCAGGGGTCGCCACCTGGTAGTTGAGGAAAGAAGGAAGAGACTGCATGATTACGTGGAGACTTCCCCGTTAAACAGGGTTGACTGGGAGGACCGCCGGATCGGGATAATTACCGGTGGAATTGTTTACGAGTATGTGAAGGAGGTTGTCCCCGGGGCCTCGGTATTGAAACTGGGGATCACGTTCCCCCTGCCGGAAAGACTTATCAGGGAGTTTGCTGCCCAGGTTGAGGAACTGTATGTGATTGAAGAACTGGAGCCATTCCTGGAAGAGCAAATCCGCCTGATGGGTATTGAGGTCACCGGAAAGAAACTTTTTCCCAGAGTCGGCGAAATTTCACAAAGGGTAATTGCCGAAAAAATTCTTTCGGTAACCGCGCATAAAGACCTCATAAATGACGCGGTACTGGCAGAAGGAGTGGAAACGGACAAAGATGTCCGGATCCCGGTGAGACCGCCGGTCATGTGCCCGGGCTGCCCGCACCGGGGAGTGTTCTACATCCTCAGCCAGTTGAAGATGACGGTTATGGGGGACATAGGCTGCTATACATTGGGAGCGCTTCCCCCCCTGGAAGCGATGGATACGTGTATCTGCATGGGGGCCAGCGTGGGCTCCGCCCTCGGTATGGAGAAGGCCCACCCGGAAATGCACGGAAAGGTGGTTGCGGTTATCGGGGACTCAACCTTCCTGCATTCAGGAATCACCGGGCTGCTTGACATCGCTTATAACAAGGGCGCTACCACTACAATAATTCTTGACAACAGGACCACAGCCATGACAGGACACCAGGATCACCCCGCTACCGGGCGGACTTTGCGCAAAGAGCCCACCAACCCGGTTGACCTGGCCGGCCTGGCCAGAGCTTTAGGAATTAACCGGGTTGTGGTGGTCGATCCCTTTGATTTGGATAATCTGAAAAACGTCATTCAAGATGAGGCTGCGGCCGATGAACCGTCTGTAATAATTGCGCAGAGACCCTGCGCCCTGCTGGTGAAAGAAAAGGGCTTGCCTTACGTTGTTGAAGCCGGGACCTGTATCAACTGTAAAAAATGTATGAAACTTGGCTGTCCGGCTCTTACTGCCGGTGTGGAGACGGTTATAGTTAATACCACCCTGTGCACGGGCTGTGGTTTATGTTCACAGCTCTGCCCGACCGGAGCCCTGAAGAAAGAGGGTGAAGTGATTGGATAACGGCAAGGTCACGAACATTCTTATTGTCGGAGTAGGAGGCCAGGGAACTATCCTGGCCAGCAGGATTTTGTCCCAGCTGGCCCGGGAAGAAGGATATGACGTCAAGGTTTCCGAGATCCACGGGATGGCCCAGCGCGGCGGCAGTGTGGTTACCCAGGTAAGAATGGGCCAAAAGGTGTATTCGCCTCTCATCGCTGAAGGCCAGGCCGACATAATCCTTTCGTTCGAACGGCTGGAAGCCCTGCGCTGGATGCATTACCTCAAAAAGGGCGGAACTATGATAATTAACGACCAGGCTATTGAACCGGTACCGGTTATCATGGGTTTGCAGGAATATCCGGATAATATTATTGAAAGAATCCGGAAAAAGATTCCGGACACGGTGGCTGTTGATGCTTTGAGTTTAGCCAGGAAGTGCGGCAATGACAAAGCCGCCAATGTTGTCCTGATGGGGTTGTTGGCGCGGAAGATGGGGTTTGCCAAAGAGAAATGCCTCAGGGCCCTGGAAGAAAAAGTTCCGCCTAAATTCCTGGAATTAAACAAAAAGGCCTTCGAAGAAGGCTGGAATGCGGAAGTGTAAAGAAGATTTTAAGAAGGGCTGACTGCTTTTTCTGTTTTTCGGTGTTGTTCGTCTGCCCAACTAACCTCAGTTTTCGCGAAACCTTGGGTTTCACCGCCAAAGGCGCCGTCC
>DYZU01000056.1 GCA_022735835.1 Thermincola sp.
GAAAGGATGTCAATCTGCATGGTCTGCTCACCGATTTTGGCCTGGGCCTCCCGGAGTTTGCGCTCCAGTTCTTGTTCCCGGCTGGAGGGACCGTTCTGCAGAGCAGCTTTGCCACCTTTAAGGAAAGCGTCCCGCCAGCGGTAGAATAGGGACTGGGAGATTTGGTGCTCCCGGCAAATGGCGGCTATGTTAGCTTCAGGCATCAGACCTGCCAAGACGATTTGCTCCTTGTTTAAATCGCTCCCATTCTACCATGCCGTTTGTCTGGTCTTCTATGGGGTCAGTATAAGCGCCACGTGGGGCGGTTTGGTGGCCATCCAGGCCAGCACCACTTCCTTTTCGGCCGGGGTCAGAAAGCAGGGCAGGTGCTCCGGCTTTTTCACCTTCAGACGCCCGGTGTTCACCGGGTTGCTGCCCGCCAGGCCCTCGAAGACCAGGAAATCGTAGAAACTGCGCACGGCCGAAAGGCAGAGATTGATACTGGCCGCCCGCCCGGCACAAACAGCCGGGCGGTTGTATGAGGCTATTCTTTTTCTTCCGGATCACCGAAGGGCGGGAAAATAACCGGGATACCGATCATTTCTTCGGTAAGAAATGCCGCAATCAGACTCGCCCTGGCAAACAACGGCTCGGCGAGGGTGTCGATATGCCGGGTCACATCGTTCGTATCGAAGTCGTGTTTTTCGGTAAACCTATACACGCCGACAACCTCCATATCCAGCTTGAACGGCCCATCGGGCTTACAGAACACTTTCAGGTCTAACCCAATCCTTAGACCGCGTTCTGAAATAGAGAGAACGTCCAAAGAGTATCTTCTCGCCACCTCTACGCGGTCATATTTGCGGTCGCCGCTCTTTTGCACATTGAGGCTCTGTAGCTGGACAAACGACAGCGAGACGGACTTCAATAAATCCTTCGTTTCCACAATGTCCCCCCTGCCTTCAAATTTGACGCTGGTTTTACTGAGGGATATAAGACAACCTACCCTTGCCTTCACAATGACGCCACTGATTGCTCTTAAAATGACGCCACTGATTGCTCTTAACGTAAAAGGATTCCGGAAGCTCGTCGTTCCGCTCCGGCATACGGAATTCGGCAATGATTTCTACACGCGGGGTTCCTGCCCGGCGGCCAAGGCCGTAAGAAACAAGAGAAAGCACCATCTGATTCAGGCTCACGCCTTCCTTCTCCGCCAACTCGGCTAGTTTTCGGTGCATCGATCTCGGCAAACGGAGCGTGAACTTACCACTGTACTCTTCAACCTGATATTTCTGAGGCAACGGTATACTCCGGCCTCTTTCCAACGCAACGCGCAGCCAGGCCCAACGTGCATCTTTCAGGTTTAATAAGGCTTCCTCCGGGGTTGCACCATCCGATGCACAACCGGGAAGCTCCGGATGCTCGGCAAGCCATCCCCCCCCATCCTCATCGGAAAGGGGAGACAAAACAACCCGATAATCCAAACTTTCGTAGAAATCCAACCCTCTATTCATCCTCTTGATCCTCCTCCCACAGCCTTTCACTTTCCAGCATCTCTCTGATATGCTTGCGAAGCTTCTTGTAGTACACAGGCTTTGCCTGGTTATTATGCACCGGAATAGACTCCTGCCAGCCGGCACCGGGATGATATACGACCCAGTGGCTGCCGCCCATGGGTTCCACCACAACACAACCCAACGAAGACAATATGCCCACCAACTCATTCCATTTTGCATCTGTAGGGCTATTCAGAAACCGCTCCAATTTGTTTTGTTTCTTCTTGCCCAAACAAGCCTCAGCCCCTTGATATTATATGCCAGGGGCACCATATATGATACCACGACATCTTGATATCATCATAATACCATTGTTTAGGCGCCCGTCAAGAGGAATTGTAACGCCAACCACCCATTGACAAGTCTACAAATTCCCCTATAGTAGTTCTCGAGTTAAGCGTTTAGTCAGTGAACGGTGTGCGGCCCGCCCGGTGGGCGGTAGCCACCGCCAGGCGTGCAGATAAAGGATGCCAAGCACCACGCGCATAAGTCACCGGAAGGGGATCCTGCCAAAAAAAGGGATCTTCCCCCCGGCGGAGCTGTGCGCCTTTTTAATGGTTATTTAAGCGGGTCAAGAGACAACTGTTCGCGTGTCGCCTGTGCTACTCGCAGATGCCCTTCGTGGCAGCCTTTCCGCACCAGCGGCAGGAGGCCTTCTTTGAGGGACACCGGCGTGGATTTGAGGCGCTCGGTGGCGTTCCCCGGTGGGCCCAGTATGACAACACTAAAAGTGCCGTCAAGAAGATCCTACCGAGCTATGACCGGGAGGAGAACCCCGCCTTTTTGGCGCTTAGAACCCACTACGTTTTCGAGGCCGACTTCTGCACGCCCCGGCGTCCCCACGAAAACGGGCTGGTGGAAAACCTGGTCGGGTTTGTCCGCAGAAACTAACTGGGTAGAAGGCATCCCTCACGGGATGCCAGCCCCCGTTGTCACCGGACGTGCGGTTTTCCCGCATCCGGCAGCCCCAATGCTGTCCCTTAGCAGGGAGACTCAAAGAGCTTAAATCGGACACCGACTCTCGCTTGGGTATCCGAAAACGGGTCTGCTCCTCGGCCTCAGGCCCTTTTCCGACCGCCTCGCGACGCATTTCAAAGCCGTACCTGTCGTTATAACCCAACCATTGATTATCCCAGAGATCACGGCCACTCACCCGAATTTTTTAGTACAAGCTTATTGCAGCAAGTTTAAGGCTTTATTACTTTTCCAAAAAAGAAAAGCAAATTTCCGGTTAAGTTTTCTTTAATCCCCCGGCCTGCCGGCCGTCCGCAACTCCTCTAGAAGATGATTAGTTCGTCCATATTTCCTGCTTTCCTGTCCCGTGTTTTACCCCGAGTTACTCCCGATGTCCATTCTTTCGAACCGCCAGCGGCCAAGGCCGTAAAAAAGGCAGCCCGTCATCAAGCTGAGCAACAGAGAAGCTAACGGGTGAGCCTGGATCAACTGCGGTAAAAGATTTTTTCTCTCCATGCCAATAAGGACAAGAATGGCCGACGTACAACCCCAAAAAAGAACCTCGGCAAAGCGGACATGCCAGCGTTTACTGCTGCCGGTAAGCAAGAATACAAATGCACTGAGCAGAAAACCGGCAATCACCCAGGCCGCCTCCAGTAAATTGAGCGCCAGCCGGCTGAGAAACAAATGCGAAAATTCCCAGGGGGGAAGGGTAAGGGCAAACAAAGAAGGCGATATCACCAGGAAAACGGGGAGAATACCTCCGGCCAAGACAATGCTGTGATAAACTTCCCGCCTGGAAACCGACCGGGCCAGCAAAAACTCCATGGTACCGTCTCTGAGTTTCCCGGCAAACAATCCTCCGCCTCCAATAAGCGCCCAGAACATCCCGAACCACAGGAAATCCACGTGCTCCCAATGTACCGGTTGACCGGGGACAGTGAGGCATAAGGTAAAAATGAAACTGCCTAACCAGAAGAGCAGTATCGCGTAGTACCACCAGCGCAACCGCCGTATCTCCCACCACAAAAGAGGCCAGCTAATCATTTTCTCCCTCCCCCCGGCTAATTTCCTCGCCTGCCGCATACTCCACGAAGATGTCCTCCAACGTCTGGTCCAGCACCTCGAAAGCCACGCCCTCGTACCGGTTCAACCTTGCCAGCACCTCTTCCAAATGGCCGGACAGAGAAACCAACAGTTGCGAACCCTCCCGGGCAACCCGCCTTAGTCCGGACACGGCGAGGCCAACCGAGGCAGAATCCAGCTCCGGCGCGAGGGCTCCGGCTGCTGCGCCTCCCGCTTGCAGAATAATTTCAGGCGCAACGCAGGCCACAAGCCACGCCCCCAGGAATTGGAATGGTGTCCCTCTAATTTCGCCCAGAATCTATATAGTTAGACAGGCTATCCTAGGGTGTCCTCCGGGAGACGCAGCGCCTGGAGGCGGGCGATCTCCCAGCCCGGCGCGCGGAAGGGGTAGTCGCTGCCCAGGAGCACCCTATCCGGGCCGTGGACGTCGATCAGTCGGCGGAAGAGATCGTCGTCGATGAAGTCGAGGGTGCTGGTGGTGTCGTCGAATTATGGGGACACCATACCTAATTACTTCATTGCTTCGGGCTTTCGGTTGTTCTGTTCTTTCCATTCTTTTTTCTTTTCCAGGGTCCTTTGGGGCCGGTCTTGCGAGGCCGCAAAGCCCGTCCCAATGCTTCTTCAAGACCGGCAAGAAAAGCCTCGTCGCCAAGCGGCCACCCCGAAAATGAGGGGGTGTTAAGTATTGCTGGCTAAAATTAGACCGCTGGCTATCAGATTTCTGGACTACTACGTGATTATCGTGGTTTTCTTGTGCGTAATCTTCTTGATTATGGTGGTGACCAGCGGCGTGCCGGGAGACACCGAAGCAACAACGGATGATAAGATTTCCTCCGTGCTCTTTGCAGTACCTGCGCCGGCAGTTGCTTTTGCCGTTTCCAGGGGCGTAAAAGCGGAGTTTAAGAAGGCAGCCGAGAGGAAAAAACCGGAACATTGGTGCGTTAGATTGGCAAAATACTTTTGTGGCTTTGCTGCTGTGATGGTCATAATCCCAGTTATCGGCAGTTGGTTTGAAGACCCCGCAGCACCGTTAACAACTAGACTGTTCGAACTGCCTTTCATGCTGCTGCTTTGGGGAGTGTATTGGCAAGCAGGGGTATTTGTCATCTACAAGGTAGCGAGACATAGTTTGTGGGTTTCGGGCATCGACGATAAATAGGCGGGCCGCTAAAGGCTTGCACAAACTGCTCCAGGGGCATGGCGATATACCCTAAGGTGGGGTCTGCTAAGTAGGCCGACTGCTCGTCTACGCCTAAGGGTAAAGCGGTGGAAGCCGAACAGGGTCCGCGCCAGAGAAGAATCATCTCCCCGTCGTGCGACCAGCCCGCCAGCCGCGGCACCTCGCCCACCACGCCACTTTCCCGGTTGAAGCGCAGGCGCGAGGTGTAGACCCGCGCCACGGCGCCCGAGGCGGCGTCCGCCTTCCAGATGCCGGCGTAACCCGGCACACCCGGCTCTATCTTCCGCCCTTCGCCGGCTCGCCCGCGCAGAGTTCCCCGCCCACGGTGCAGGCGAAGACGTCCGCCGCCGGCGACCAGGCGAACTCGCCCACCCCTTGCGCCACGCGGCTGGCCTCACCCCTATCGATTCCAACCAGCCACAGGTCTTCGCCACGGCGGAAGAGCAGCCATCTGCCCGTCGACGACCAGGCGGGGCGGAAAATATCCTCCCCGGCGGCCAGCTGCCTCACCTTCCCGCCCGGCAAATCTTTAACCCAGAGCTTTCCCTCGGCCACCCAGGCCACCCTGCCGGCGCCGGGCGGCTTGCCCGCGCCGAGGTCGGCCACAAGAAAACGAGGGACTCACGCGCAGGGAAGACGAGTACCGAAGGGCAAAGGAGTACCACCTTGCCATGATGAAAGATGCTTTACAAGTTAGAGGTTTTGCTTTACAATACACAAAAAGTAAACCTTTTGTCTCATGGAGGTAAAGTTTAGTGTTCGCTAAGATTTCAAAAAAAGGCCAGATTACCCTGCCTGCCGAGGTCAGGAAACTTTTAAACCTCCGTCCCGGGGCGCGCGTCCGGTTCGTGGTCGAGAAGGATGCCGCGCGGATTCTCCCAGCCGAAGGGGGAATCGAGACACTCAAAGGCACCGTTAAAGTTTCAGCGCCGCAGGATTTCAAAGCCGCCCGCCATAAAGCAATGGAGGAACGCAGCCGTGAGAAAAGTGCGCGCACTCGACGCTAACGTTATCCTCCGCTTTCTGACCAATGATGTTCCGGAGCAGGCAAACCGTTGCGCTGAGCTATTGAAGCGGATTGAAGCCGGTGCCGAAGAAGTCTGGTTGCCCGACCTTGTCCTGGCAGATATCATCTGGACCCTGGAAAAATTTTATAAACAACCCAAGAAACAGATCCGTGAGCTGCTCATCCCCATTCTCAACCTGCGTAGCCTGCGCTTTTCGAGCAAGAAAACGGCGCAAAAGGCCCTCCAACTTTATGTAGAAAGGAACCTCGATTGGACCGATGCTGTTATCGCCGCGCAGATGCTTGCCCGCAAGCAAAGCGAGATTTATTCGTATGACAGAGACTTCGACAAACTGGAAGGTGTTACCCGGCTTGAACCTTGAGAGGTCTGTGGAATACGAGGACACCGAACACTACCGTCTTACCCGCGACTTTTTGAACAACGGTGAGAAGAAAGATGAGCGAGCACGGATGGTTCACTCATCGCCATGCTCTATCTCCTCCTTTCATCCCCTCCCCTCCATAACCGCCAGGAACCAGGCCGCCGCCTCCTGGAAAACAGTCGTGTTCAGGGAGCAGTAAACGTGCTGGCCCTTCCGGTAGTCCGGCCATCCGCAAGCCCTTTACCCCCATCCCTGCCATCCCGGTAAACCTGCTTTCCCGTTGATCTAACAAAGGAACTGTCGTTAATTTACGAATGTCCAACACGATAATATCACCGGATGGTTTGATCGATTTGCGTAGACGGCTTCCAATTACCCTTAGCTCTCTGCCACAACAACCCAATGCTTGGCCTCGGCGCGGTTGCCAAGAGGACCGCCACTAGCTAGCTGTGATCCACTCCGCAAGCCTGCCAGCTCTCCGTTGACCAACTAAGTCTTCTGTTCCGGTGCCTGAATCTCTGACCTGCCGGAATCCGAGTCTTTCTTGAGAGCGTGGTAAAAGGCATCGACAACGCAAAGAGACGCCGAAAAGGGCGGCGAAACCGTGGCTGCCCGGGGCGGCAGCAGGAACTCCCAGGTGCCGGTAACGCCCGCGGCCAGGGCACCCGGCCCCTTCCGCGCCCGCGCCAACCTCAGGCAATGGCCCCTGTGGGGCAGACCAGCCGGCATTCCATGCACAGAATACATTCGGTGTCCCGGACTTTCTTTCCCTGGCTGATGAAAGACATCACGTCAACATCCATCGGGCAGACACGGTTGCACTGACCGCACTCTACACAGGCCGCCTCCGGTTTTCCGGACGGCGCAATAGTGATCAGCGCCACCGCAGCCGAAGGGCGAAGGTCAGGTACCTTATTTTTTTCAGCTCCGGTGGAACCCGACCCGCCTTTTTAACCGGTAGCCAGTCCAGAACCGCCGCCGTCCAGCAAGCCCAACCGCAAAATCCCCGCCCCCAGATCAACGGCCCGAACAC
>DYZU01000057.1 GCA_022735835.1 Thermincola sp.
TCGCAGGAATATACCTGCCCGTCAAATACTTTGACCGAACTGAGAAAATAGCATATTTATGGGACACCTCCTTCTTTTTTGCACGAAAAAAACTTTTTTTTATCACATTTTAGACACAATTTTTGTTTATTATAAAAGCGGAGGTGGTTAGCATGATGTACGGTTGGGGTTACGGCATGGGAATTTGGATGATTGTAGGATGGGTAATTACGGCAGCCATAATAGTTTTTGCGCTGTACGGGCTAATTGTCCTGTTGAAAAAGTCTGACAACGGGACAATCCGAACCAAATCTGCGGCCCCGTTGGATATACTGAGAGAAAGGTTAGCCAGGGGGGAAATAAACGCAGAGGAGTACAACAGGATTAAAGATGAGTTATTGAAGTGACCCTCAATTGGTGTGAAAACGTGACACGGAAATCGTCACGTTTTTTTATTTTATAAAACTTTTGTCTAAAACAGCAGGATATATAGATTATTTATAGAATATTGTAATCAATTAAAAAGATTAAATTTCTTCGATAAAGGCAAACCCGCCGAAAGACGGTGACGCAAAGCTACGGGTCCTACTAGTGAACTGGCCACTAAGGACAGCCGGGCTCCCGAAGAACGATTTGTTTTTAAAACGTCTTTGAGGGGGCATCTATCACATTCGGGTAGGTGCTTATGTTTTCTGGAGGAGTTACCATGCCGAACAGCATTTTGAATTTAAAAGCCCTCAGGGAATTTTCCCGCTATCTCATCGGAACCTGGGAAAAAGAAATAATTCTTCTTGAACTGGTTCAGATTTTTAACGAAACCGTCAAATGTCCCCGGGTCAGCGCCTACCTGTTTGAAAACGGCAACTTTGAGCTGAAGGCAAAGGTCGGTGAACCGATATTACTGGATTCCCCCCAGATATTAAAGGAAGGACAAAAACTAATCCCTGTTTTTAGTTGCCAGGACAGTTCCTGTGAACCGGTTTTGCTGAATGACAAGGACTTATATGTAATCCCCCTGATTTACAGTGAAGAGGTATACGGTCTTCTGCTGTTCGAGATTTCCCAACTTCCGCCGGGCACGGCAGATATGGTTTCCATTTTGGCCACCCAGGCTTCCGTTGTCCTGAAAAACATAAGCCTGGCAGAGGAGAAAAAAATAATAGACGGGATTGTGACCAATTTTGCGTCCGGGTTGGATATGCACATTTATTATCCCCAGTTTGCCCGGCAATTAAGACAAATCGTCCATTTCGACAGGCTGACCATAACTATCCCCGACCCGTTCCAGGGGGACGAGCTTATAGTATACAGCCATGACGGTAAAGACCAGTTGCAGACCAGCAGTATCGCTTACGACGGTACTGCTCCGGCATTGGTGATCAGCACGGGTAACCCCATAATTGAAGAAGATTTGGCTGACAGCCGAAATTTTCGTGAGGATGATATACTGCTGAGCGCCGGTATAAGGTGCGCTCTCCGTGTTCCCTTGATAAGTAAAGGGCGGGTCATCGGGACTCTGAATATTGGCAGCAGGATTCCCGGCCTGTACAAGCGGAAGGAAATAAATTTATTTACGGAAATAGCAAAACGGATTGGGCCTGCCGTGGAGAATGCGCTGGTTTACGAAATCATAAACGAAAAACTGACCCAGGCTTTGACCCAGTTAGAGGAAAATTTCTCGGCCACTATGAATGCCCTGACAATACTTTTGGATAAACGGGATGCAGGAACCAAGGGGCATTCCCTGAGGGTTGTCAGATATGCTACCGCCGTAGCGGAGAAGTTGGGTCTTAAGGGCAGGGAACTGGAGGAAGTCCGGTTAGGTTCTCTGCTTCATGATATTGGGAAGATCGGAATTCCCGACTCAATCCTGTTCAAACCCGGCAAATTGAACGAGGACGAGTGGGCGGTGATGAAGACTCACCCCGTGCTGGGCGCCGATATGGTCTCCAAGATAGAATTTCTGGCTCCGGCCACCCCTATTGTTCTGCACCACCATGAGTGGTACAACGGCTGTGGTTACCCCGAGGGGCTGGCCGGTGAAAGAATTCCGCTGGGGGCCCGCATCTTTTCCGTGGCAGATGCCTTTGACGCCATGACCAGTGATCGCCCGTACAGGAAAGCTCTCCCCGTTGACCGGGCCATAGGGGTGTTAAGGGAATGCCAATCCACCCAGTTCTGCCCGGTGTGTGTCGAAGCCTTTATGAAGATTCCCCTGGATAAACTGAAAACCATTTATGATCAGTGCCAGGCGGAAGTGACCTTCAAGAGTTACTATTTCATCGGCCAGGAGTATATCAACGCCCAGACTGCGCGTGACATTACCA
>DYZU01000058.1 GCA_022735835.1 Thermincola sp.
GCCATCCTGGCCTTCGCCCTGCGGCTTCGCTCAAACTTCAGTAAGTTGGGCAACGACGACAACACAAGAAAAACCTCAAAAGCAGTCAGCCCTTCTTTTTTGCAAAAAAAAGGCACTAAGCCCGGCTGATTCGTATTGAATCAGCCGGGCTCAACTTCAGGTATGGTGCCGAAGGAGGGACTCGAACCCTCACGGTTTCCCGCACGATTTTGAGTCTCATAATATTCATTCAAGGTAGTTTAGCCTAATTAAAAAAAGCCCGATTTTACGGGCTTTTCCGGCTTTCCTGCTGGCATAAATTCCCTGTTCGTTTAACCCTTTTTAATGCTTTTTAACCGTATTTGCATTATAAACTGCATTACTGCAGTATCCTTGGAGGCGGCCTATTGGCCGTTGTTTTTTTGTGCTTGCGCTTTGCGTTTGCGGTTACTAGCAACCCTGCAAGCGTCGCTACAATATTCCCCCGTTTTTCTTTGCGGTACAAAAATATTGGTACATCCACTATACCCACATACGTTAACAGGTTGGTCATCCCTTATCAATTCCCACAAATCATTATAAATAGCTGCCAGCAAATAATTTGTATAGCGTTGTTCAACAATGGAATAGCCCATTGGTGACTTTTTGGATGGTACAACCTTCCCTTTACCTAGGATTATTCCACCTGCCAGATTTCGGCTGACAATACTTATCAGGACATACGAAGCGGCTTCTATAGGCGGCGTTGTTTCGGGAAAACACTGCCCCGTTTCCGTTTCGTTTTCCGTCCAAACTGCGTCAACGAACGGCGTTTCTTCTTTGTGTTCTGTCCAGATATACTGGCTGTTATCCTGTAGTTTTCCCGTATAACTGATTTTATAGGCTTGTTTAAAAACCAGTATCTCCTCCAAGGCCCCTTCTGCGTCATAATCTTTATTATTCCTGGCCTTCCTAATTATTCGGTAGAGGCGTAAAAGCCGATAAACTTCACTGGCGTAATGTAACCACCAGTTTATTTCCTCTTCCCAGGATTCGCCATACATGGGCGACTTATAAGCGTTTCCCGGTAGACCCAATATTCCAAGCAAGCCGAATTCGGCAACGAAAGATTCAAAGTCTGCTTTAAATCCCTTTTTTTTGGTGTTTCTGAGATTGGCGAAACGGGAAGATAAGCCGCGTAACGGCCTTTCTCTTGGTGGTAGAAACCAGATGCCCTGCCCGTCATCATCAACCTGACGAGGCGGGACGACAACAACCTTCCCCCTTCCCCAATCAACCTTGGCCTTATAGCCTGAGCGGTAAAAAAGCAGGTTGGTGTTTTTCATTTTTGCCCCCAGAAAAACATTTTTTCGATTGTTACGCTAACTGGCCTATATGTTACGCTAAGTTGGCCTTTTTTATTAGATTATATCGAACTTTTTGATTAAAATCAAGGCAGAACAAGAAAAGGGAGGTTTGAGCATGAGTGAATCCTTTTGGAGTAAGTACAGCCCCCGGAAGCCGCAAGTTGAGCCGGCAGTTTACTCTATTCCTCAAATAGCTGCACTGCTGGGCATAAACCTGCCCAGGGCTTATGAACTAGCCCGGCAGGATGGCTTTCCGGCTATCCGCATTTCTAACCGGCGAATCGTCGTGCCCAGGGCGGCTTTTGAGCGTTGGTTGGAGCAGGCTGCGTTTGACCGTCAATCCTGCGGCGCGGCGGAAGGCCAGTAATGGCGGGCGTTGTAGGAGGGATAAGGCAATTTTGCTGCCATGATTGACAGCATATTTCAGGTGGTTAAACGAATCCCCACCATTGAGTTGGCTAAACATTATTTGCCGACTGTGAAATTTCGACGGAGCGGGAGCCGGTGGTTTGCCTGTTGTCCGTTTCACGATGACCACCACCCTAGCATGGTGCTTTTCTCTGATGGCGGTTGGAAATGTTTTGGTTGTCAGCTTCGCGGGGATGGCGTTGACCTGGTGGCCCGGGTGTTGAACCTGCGTCCCATCGAAGCAGCTAGGTTAATAGCCAACGATTTTGGCCTGCCGGTAGACGACAGACCCCTTTCCCGGGAGGCCCGGCGTCGGGCTGAAGAAGCGGCCCGGGACAGAGAACTGGAGAGGGCATTTCGGCAGTGGTGCGAGCGGACATATCTTGATTTATGCGTGATTTATCGGGTTATTGGTCGGATAAAAGCCGGAGGGGACTGGGAGAAATACGCTGATTTAGCCCATTTAGAACTTTATATTGAACACCTGCTGGACGTTCTCCAATATGGTAGTGAATCAGAACGGGTGGAAATATTTCTTCAGTTGGGAAGGTGCGTGGCCAATGGTCATTGAGAGTTTGAAAAAGGCATTAGAGGAGAAACCGGAATTGGCGGGCGTGCTAGGGGTAAAGAAGCCTAGACGCAAAAAGGCTGAAAAAGAGGACGGCCGCAAATCAAGCAAACAAACGAGCTTTTTTATTGACGGCGAAACCCTATTTGAGCAAATAAATCTTGATGGAAAACACTTATTCCTTGCTTACAATCCTGCAACCAGCGAAGTGAAGATAATACCCTTCCTTGAATTTGAGGAAGAAATTTTCGAGCCAATCAATGGGGAGGATGTAGAACTGGGAGCGGTACGGCTGCCTTATGGTGTCGAGGAATACGGTGACACTATGACCCTGCTGGCCGAAATAGAGGCCCACATTTACCGTTACCTGGACGTTTCGCCTTCCTACTTGAAGTTTGCGGCTTACTACGTCCTGTTATCCTGGCTGTATGACCGCTTCCATACTATTCCCTACCTTCGAGCATTGGGGGACACAGGCTGCGGGAAGTCCCGCTTCCTGGACGTGATAGGCGGTCTTTGTTACAAAGCCATAAGCGCGAGCGGCTGCGTTACCCCTGCCCCAATTTACCGGATGCTGCGGAAATGGCAAGGAACCCTGGTCTTGGACGAAGCGGATATGAAGAATTCGGACGAGTATAACGAGGTTGTTACCATTCTTAACTGTGGTTTTGAGCGCGGCAGGCCGGTAATAAGAGCCACAAAAGATAACCCGGATAAGGTGCAAATACTTCCCGTTTACGGCCCGAAGGTATTTGCCACCCGGCGGCGTTTCAAGGACGTTGCCTTAGAAGCCCGGTGCTTGACTGAGATAATGCGGGAGACCGACCGGGACGATATTCCCCCGGTTCTGGGGAGAAAGTTTTTTGCTGAGCAGCAGGAACTGCGGAACAAGCTGTTACTATTCAGGCTGCGGAATTACTTTAAGGTAGACCCCGAAACAGGAGCAAGGCTGAACCTAGACAGCATAGAACCAAGATTACGGCAAATATCGGAGGCATTTGCTTCGCTTTTCGCTAACGAACCCGAAGTTTTAGAGAGCTACCGGCAATTTATCCAGGCCCACCAGCGGGAATTGATTGAGCAGAGAGCAGCCACAAAGACCGGCCAGGTGGTGGAAGCATTATTTGAGCTTCTGGATGAAAAGGCGTTCCATGTTCCAAGTGTTCCAAGCTATATGGGAGACAGCGAACTTGGAACAGGAATAGCTGCCAGCGATATTGCAGAGAAGACCGGCCTTACTTCCCAGGCTGTAGGAGCAATCCTCAAAGGCTTGGGTTTGGAAACAAAGCGGATGCGGCAAGGCGGCCAAAACAAACGGATGATACTTTACGACCATGCCAGGTTTGAAAAACTTCGGAGGCGATATATTCTAACGGAACATGACGGCGAGACAGAGAATGTTCCAACTTCATTGAGTCCCAATGCACTTGGAACACTTGGAACGTTGGAACATGATTGGGAGGTATTCGAGATATGACCCACCAGGCCCTGCTTGCCGAACTTGAACGGCTTAACGTCAAAATATCCCTGGCCGGGGACAAGCTGAGGCTTGATGCCCCGGCTGGGGTGCTGACCCCGGAATTAAAGAAAGCCGTGACAAAGCACAAGCCGGAATTGCTGGCCTGGCTGCGGAATCCTACCTGCGAAGTCTGGCCGGGTAACGTGGTGCGGGTATACCCAATGCGGAAAAGTTGCCTTGAGGCAGGCCATTGCCTAAGCCTGACCAGGGAGCGGGACTGCGGTCTGTTCCCGGTGCGGCCCGGCTGGTGCAGGGAGCGGGTGAGTATAAGGAGGCAAGCCCATGCGTTACGTTGAGATAAAACTTACCAAATACACCTTGTTTTTGACAGAGCAGGAACTGCACAGCCTGCTTTCCACGAACCCGGCCTTGTGGCAGGAGGCAATCCGGCGCGGCAAGGCTATCCTGCGGGCGCGGAAGGCA
>DYZU01000007.1 GCA_022735835.1 Thermincola sp.
CAGTAATGTGACCCATCTTCATGTATCACAATACATTAAGGATGAGTATATAAATAAACAAAAAGAATTTATTCCCGCAACTTTCAACGAACAACAAGCCGCAAAACTAATCAAAAAAGGAAACCAGATCTTGATGCCTGTCTGCCTGCGCTGCCACAACGGCGATATGGCGACCGGCGCCTGCAAGGCCTGCCATAAGAATATCAAGTCTGCCGACAAGATAATCGTGAAGGGTTAAAAAAATAAAGGTTCCTTTTCTCCCGTCCTCTTGTCTGTTACCCAAAACTATAGTAAAATATTAAAGTATTATCAACGCTGTCCGTTCTGTTAGGTTTTCGAAGGTATAGATGAGGGTTTACATATAGGGGGGAATTATTGAAAATGGCTGAAAAAGGAACCTGGAGAGTAAAAAAAGGCTTGGCCGAAATGCTGAAAGGCGGGGTTATCATGGATGTGACAACCCCGGAACAGGCTAAGATCGCTGAAGAAGCCGGGGCATGCGCCGTAATGGCTCTGGAGAGGGTCCCCGCGGATATACGGGCCGCCGGGGGAGTGGCCAGAATGGCTGACCCCGCGGTTATCAAGAGAATTATGGAGGCTGTGACGATTCCTGTGATGGCAAAGTGCCGGATCGGGCATTTTGTGGAAGCCCAGATCCTGGAGGCCCTGGGTGTCGACTATATTGATGAGAGTGAAGTGCTGACCCCTGCTGACGAAAGGTATCATGTTAACAAACATGCCTTTAAGGTCCCGTTCGTCTGCGGGGCGCGGAACCTGGGCGAGGCCCTGAGAAGGATCGGGGAAGGAGCTGCCATGATCCGTACCAAGGGAGAACCGGGTACAGGGGATGTGGTGGAGGCAGTCAGGCATATGCGGATGGTAATGGGCGAAATCCGGAGGCTGCAGAATATGCCGGAGGAAGAATTGATGACTGCTGCCAAGGAAATGGGAGCCCCGTATGAACTGGTTACGGAAACGGCTAAACTGGGCCGGCTGCCGGTAGTTAATTTTGCGGCCGGCGGGATAGCTACTCCCGCTGATGCCGCCCTGATGATGCAGTTGGGCTGTGACGGGATATTCGTCGGTTCGGGAATATTCAAATCGGGGGACCCCGCCCGGCGGGCCAAGGCCATTGTTGCTGCCACAACCCATTATAATGACCCGCAGGTCCTGGCCGAAGTCTCCAGGGACCTGGGCGAACCAATGGTCGGGATCAGTGTCTCAACCCTTCCTGAAGTTGAACGTATGCAGGAGAGAGGCTGGTAATATCACAGGCATATTAGGAGTAGTTGGACGATGCGTATTGGAGTTTTGGCCCTGCAGGGGGCTTTTATCGAGCATGAAAAGGTTTTGCGGAAACTGGGCTGTGAGACGGTTCAGGTACGAAAAAGGGAACTCCTGGACGGGATAGAGGGGTTGATTATCCCCGGTGGAGAAAGCACCACCATCGGCAAATTGCTTAACGATTTTCAGATTGCTGACCGCATCAGAGAAAAGGCAGAGCAAGGGATGCCCGTCTTCGGTACCTGCGCCGGGCTAATCCTGATGGCCAGGGAGATTGTGGACAGTGTACAGCCCCGTTTGGGTTTAATGAATATTGTTGCTCATCGTAACGCTTTTGGCAGGCAGGTTGACAGCTTTGAGGAGGACCTTCCGGTGAAAGGTCTGGGCGGGCAACCGTTCAGGGCGGTTTTCATCAGGGCCCCGTATATTAAAGAAGCGAAAGATGGGGTAGAGGTGCTGGCTACGGTGGGCGACAAAATAGTCCTGGCCCTGGAAAACAACCTGCTGGCTTCGGCGTTTCATCCCGAATTGACAGATGATACAAGGATTCACAAGCTTTTTCTGGATTTAGTAAAAAAGGCCATGTAAAAACGGCCTTTTTTTGTAAAAACTTTCACAACATCATTGACAATATACTTTGGGCGGAATATAATAAGGAATTGAACAGTAAAATAAAGCTGAATGATTGCTACAGAAGAAGGGGCAAACCCGCCGAAGGGGCAAGGTCCGGATTTCCCAGGCCGGATCAAAACTCTCAGGTATACCTGTCAGGTATGGTACTGTAGCAGGACAGACCTCTGGAGAGACTTGGAGACAAGCGCCGAAGGAGCAAATCCGGTTTTGCCGGAAGAATCTCTCAGGCAAAAGGACAGGGGGAGGGGGCTTCTCCTACGAAAGTAGGAGAGCTTGGTGTCCTGTTGTCTTCAGAGGTCAAACTTAAGGGTTGACCTCTTTTTGTTCATATTTGTAAACATAATGAAGGGGACAGTAAGCATTGGTTCTTTTTCAGAGAGCCGGTGGCAGGTGCAAACCGGTAAGGAACGATGCTGAATCCACCCCGGAATGGAAAGCAGATAAAGGCTTTACCGGTTAATGCCCGTTACCGCATCTAAAAAGAGGACCGGAATTTTCCGGTCAAACAGGGTGGCACCGCGGGAACAGACCTCTCGTCCCTGAAGGAAGCTCATACTTTCTTTTAGGCGGGGGGTTTTAGTTTTTTCTTTCATTGTTTGGGAGGTGGTCAGCAGTTCAAACCTAACAAATAACCGGCAGCAAAAACAAGTAAAATGCGGGATATCCGAAGACAACATTAATCGTCACAGAGATTTAATTTCTGAAGGGAGAGGTTTAATTTATGACCGAGAGAGTTTTCAACTTTAACCCCGGGCCGGCCACTCTACCGTTAGCAATTTTGGAAGAGGCCCAGAGAGAACTGTTAGACTATAAAGGAACCGGCATGTCCGTGATGGAAATCAGCCACAGGTCAAAGCAGTTTGAGGAAATAATCCTCGGTGCGGAAGCGCTGCTGAAAGAACTGATGGATATTCCCGACAACTACCGGGTATTGTTTATCGGTATGGGGGCTACCGGGCAGTTTGACATGGTTCCTATGAATTATATAGTGGACGGCAAGGCAGGCAACTATGTTATCACCGGCAGTTTTGCCAACAAGGCATATAAAGAAGCCGTTAAAGTGGGACCAACCCATATTGCCGCTTCAACCAAAGATTTCAATTTTACCCGCATCTCAAAACTTGATGAGATTAACCTGAGTGATAACCCGGCTTACCTGCACATCACTTCCAACAACACCATTTTCGGCACCCAGTGGAAGGAGTTCCCTGACACCGGCGACGTTCCCTTGATAGCGGACATGTCCAGTGACATACTGTCCCGCAAAATCGATGTTTCCAGGTTTGCCCTTATTTATGCCGGCGCCCAGAAAAACCTCGGCCCGGCCGGGGCAGCGGTTGTTATTATCCGTGACGACATGATTGAAAAGTCCAATCAAAACCTGCCCACCATGTTGAAATACGATACCTATGCCAAAAACAACTCCTTGTACAACACCCCCGCATCCTTCACCATTTACATGATTAAACTGATGCTGGAGTGGGTTAAGGCAGAGGGTGGACTGGATGTCATAGAAAAGCGG
>DYZU01000059.1 GCA_022735835.1 Thermincola sp.
AAAGGCCAGGTTTGCTTCCCGGTACTTCCCGCTCAGCCACCACCCTGCCGTTTGAAACAACAGGTGGATGACAGTTATCGTGACCAGCGCTTTAACCGTCAGCACTGTAAATCCTGCCAACCAACCGTATGCCCATAAACAAACAAGAGGTACTGCCAGGCCCAGAGAAGTCTTCCACAGCGACAGGAACATGGCGAAAGTTATAACAACAATTAATGCCAGCTTGATTAGCATTATACTATCCCCTCGTACTTCTCAAAACCATACCTGTTACCTATATTTTCCGCCATTAAAATTTGCTATTCCAATGATGTTATTTATCTTTCCCAAAAGAAGAAAAACCCCTCTGCCGAGGGGAAAATGTTTTTTCGTCTATGCTCTTCTTTTTTCCAATCCCTTGAACACAACCCATAAGGGGCTGGCATTGAAGATGGAAGAATAAGCGCCGCTTAAAACACCTATCAGCATCGCCAGCGTAAAGTTCCTGATGGTAGTTCCGCCGAATATCAGAAGCGCCGCCAGGACGAAAACAACCGTCAACACGGTGTTGATGGACCTGGCCAGGGTCTGGAGAATACTGTTGTTGACCAGAGTCTCCAGGTCTTCTCCCTTTTTCCGCTTCTTCAGGTTTTCCCTGATCCGGTCAAAAATAACGATGGTATCATTAATTGAGTAACCGATAATGGTAAGGATGGCGGCCACGAAAGCGCTGTCCACTTCCCACCAGAATATCGAAAACAGGCCCAGGGTAACAAAAACGTCATGCAGCAGGGCTATGATCGCGGCAATGCCGAACTTAAACTCAAACCGTACGGTTATGTATATTACCATCAGGACAGAGGCCACCAAAAGGGCCAGAACGGCCTTTTGCGTCAATTCTTTGCCAATGACGGGACCGACCTTGTCAATGCTCATTTTGCCCTTATCCACCGGGGCCACTTTTTTCTCCAGGGTCGCCAGCAGTTCAGCCTGGCGCTTGTCATCCAAAACAGGAGTCCTGATTAATGCCCCCCGCTGCCCCGAAAGCTGAATCCCGCTCTTTTCCAGGTTAATCTCTTTTAAGGCGTCCCGGATCTGGGCCACGGTAACATTACTCTTGAATTCAATCTTAAACAGGTTTCCCCCGGTGAAGTCAATTCCGAGGTTTAACGGGTAGCCGATGGTGACCCACTTGTAAAGCATTGATATAATTCCCGGAATAATTACCAGCAGGGACAGGGTAAACCAGATCTTGCGTCTTCCGATAATGTTCAATGAAAGCACCTCCTATGCCCCATACAGTTTAGTGTTCTTTATTCCGGAATCCACAACCAGCCTCAGCAGCCACCTGGTAAATGTTATCGCGGTAAACATGCTGGCCAGGATACCTATGCTCAGGGTAACGGCAAAACCCCTGATGGCTCCCGTACCGAAATAGTAGAGGATGGCTGCCGCAATCAAGGTCGTGACATTGGCATCAAAAATGGTTCCAAAAGCCCTGGAAAACCCTGCTTCCACCGCCCTGCGCAGGGAATTGCCTTCCCGGAGCTCTTCTTTCAACCGTTCAAAAATGATAACATTGGCATCAACGGCCATACCTATCGACAGCAGGAAACCGGCGATTCCGGGCAGGGTCAGCGTAGCATTTAGCGCTGCCAGTACCCCCAGGACAAGAAACATATAAACAACCATAGCCACATTGGCTACCAGACCGGGAAGCCTGTAATAGGCTATCATAAACACCAAAATGGCAATAATCCCGATAATACCGGCCTTTTTGGACTTGTCCAGGGAATCCTTGCCAAGGGTTGGACCCACGGACTGGATAGCCACTTTTTCCAGTTTAACCGGCAGAGCTCCGGAACGCAGGAGGATGGCGTCTTTATTGGCTTCGGCAAGGTCTTTGTACCCGCCGGAAATGCGGGCCTGTCCCGTAGGTATGGCTTCCTTGACCACCGGATTTGTCAGCAGGTTCTCATCCAGAAAAATAGCAATGGCTCTCTTGGGATCCTGGGGATTCGGATATTTTTGCACCAATTCGGTGGTAACGGCCCCAAATTTCTTGGCCCCTTCGGAATTAAACGTTAAAGCGACGTAAGGTTCGTTTGTGTTCGGATCAGTCGAGGCCTGCGCGTCTTTCAAATCCCGGCCCGTTAAAATCACTCTCCCGTCGGCGGTCACAAACTTCAGCTGGGCCGTCCGGCCGATCAGCTCAATGGCCGTTTCGGCGTCCTTAACACCCGCAAGTTCCACGATTAGTCTCCGGGTACCTTCTTTTTGGATCAGGGGTTCTTTGACCCCGGTCTGGTTGACCCGGTTCTCGATAACCGCTTTGACCCGGTCCATTGAATCAAGCTTCACAGGAGCTTCGGGCGTGTCAACCGCCTCCAGAACCACGTGAACTCCACCCTGCAGGTCAAGACCCAGGTTTATGTTATTCTGCAAAACTCGGTATTTAACCAGCAAATAACCGCCAATCCCTATTACAAGCAATATTGCTATAAGCGCTGCAAGACTTTTGACCCTCATTATGTAGTATCCTCCTTATTATTTTCCCGGCAGGCTGCCCTGAAAACCTCCACGGTCTATTATATACTTGCCCCGAAAGCTTGTCAATAAAGGTAACTTTTTACTTTTAGAGCAGCTTGGCCCCGTTTATTTCCAAAGCGAAATGACTTTTCAGGAAATCGGCGGCCCGGCGGCAGAGCACCATCCTGCTAAGGAAAATTTCAAAGTATTCCATTACCGGGCAGATTTCAATATCAATGGTCAGTTCCATGGTAATTGTCCTGGTGTCCCCGTTTACCCTTAAAAATGAATGTTCAACCGCATAATTGACCCGGTCATGGATATCAAAAGTGGAAAAATCCTGGTTTCTCACCCTGGAACGGTGCACATCCGACTTATCGGCCAGGATAAGGGCGGCAGCCACACTGTTGACCGGCTGGCCGTACTCTTCTTCGTGGTTGCCGATAGCAGAAATTACAATAGAGACCTCCTCGGGAGGCATGCCCATCCTGGATAATATATGGAAAGCAAGGGTTGCTCCGGACTGGCCGTGGTCATACCGGCTGATCACGTTTCCGATGTCGTGCATATACCCCGCGATAGCAGCCAGTTCAATTTCCCGCTGAGGGTAGTTCAGCCGCTCCAAAATATTCCTGGCAATCCTGGAAATAAGATTTATATGCCGGTAACCGTGCTCAGTGAATCCCATGACACCCAGATACTCGTTACCTTTCCTGATACACGTATCCACAATAGGGTCTTTTTTGATGTCTTCAACAGTAATCATATCCAGCCCCCCGTAGTACAAAAAAAAATAAAATCGAACCCTCAGTTTAGAAAATCTACTTCTATTTTAACGCAAAAATTCCTTTTTCGGTACTCTTCAGTTTTTCTTCCCTAAATTTATTCTGTCCGCGCTTGCCCTTTTAAATTAAAGAACAGGCCATTACATTAAATGACCTGCTCGTGACGGCCCGGTTATTTATCCTGGTCTTCATCCTTGTTGATGTATGCAATGGATGATTTGAGCACCTCTATTTTGACATTTTCAGCAACTTTAAGAATAACGGTTTTTTCTTTAACTTTTACTACTGTCCCCAGAATGCCTCCGTAAGTCGTAACATTCACATTTGGTTCCAGGCTGGCGATAGTTTGCTGGTGCTGTTTTTGTCTCTTTTGCTGTGGGCGGATAATTAGAAAATAAAAAATCGCCACCAATACTAACAGGTACAGTATTGTCCCATATTGTTGCATATTTGTTTCCCCCCTTTGCCATGTTTAAATTTTATTCGCCCTTAATTGTAAAACTCCTTTTATTCGTAACCATACTCGGCAAAAAATTCCTGGCGGAACTCGGGCAACCTGTCTTCCGCTATAGCCTTTCGCACTTTTTTCATCAAGGTGAGAAGAAAATAAAGATTGTGAATTGTTGTCAGGCGCAATCCCAGGATTTCTTCGGCCTTGAACAGGTGCCGGATGTAAGCCCGGGAGTAGTTCCGGCAGGTATAACATGAACACTCGTCATCAAGAGGCCGGAAATCACGGGTGTTATCGGCATTTTTGATCACGACCCTTCCCCGGGAAGTCATCACGGTCCCGTTCCGGGCGATCCTGGTGGGGAGAACACAGTCAAACATGTCCACCCCCCTCATCACACCTTCGATTAGGCAGTCAGGAGAACCTACGCCCATCAGGTACCTCGGTTTGTCCCTGGGGAGCAGGGGAACCGTATATTCAAGCATCTCGTACATCAGGAGCTTTGGCTCACCAACACTGAGTCCCCCGATTCCATAACCGGGAAAACCGATGTCAACCAGTTCCCTGGCGCTCCGCTCCCGGAGGTCTTTATACATCCCGCCCTGCACTATGCCAAACAGGGCCTGGTCATCTCTCCCGTGAGCCTCCTTACACCTGCCGGCCCACCGGGTAGTCCTTTCCAGGGCGGCTTCCGTATACTCCCTGGTACTGGGATAAGGAGCGCATTCGTCAAAAGCCATTATGATGTCCGCCCCCAGGGCCATCTGAATTTCGGTTGCCCGTTCGGGGCTCATAAAATGTGTTGACCCGTCCAGGTGAGACTTGAAGGTTACCCCGTCCTCGCTTACTTTCCGCAGCGGCCCCAGGCTGAATACCTGGAATCCCCCGCTGTCGGTCAGGATGGGCCGGTCCCAGTTCATAAACCTGTGCAGTCCCCCGGCCTCTCTGATCAGGTCTTCTCCCGGCCTTAAATACAGGTGATAAGTATTGCTTAGAATAATTTCCGTGCCCATTTCCTGGAGTTCTTCAGGTGTCATGGCTTTTACCGTGGCCTGTGTCCCCACCGGCATAAACACGGGGGTTTCAATAACTCCGTGCGCTGTATGCAGTCTCCCCAGGCGGGCTTTGGTGCGCCCGCACTCCTTGATAAGCTCAAATTTTACCGCCAACGATGTTCCTCCCGCCAAGCCCGGCTTAACATTAGATAACAAGCCTTTTAAGTATCTATTTGTCAATTATACCAAAGTTATGCTGTAAAGGCAAACTACACTATCAACATCGCGTCTCCGAAGCTAAAGAACCGGTATTTATACTGTACCGCCCGCTGATACGCTTCCAGAATCTTTTCTCTTCCGGCAAAAGCGGCCACCAGCATTAACAAGGTGGATTTGGGAAGATGAAAGTTTGTGATCAGCAAATCCACCACTTTAAATGTATAACCCGGATAAATAAAAATATCGGTCCAGCCGTTTCCCGGTTTGACAAAGCCGCTTTCAGCGGCTACTGTCTCCAGGGTCCTGGTAGTGGTTGTCCCAACGGCAATCACCCGGCCCCCCGCTTTTTTTAAGCGGTTTATGGTATCTGCCGCAGCCGGGCTGATTTCATAGTACTCGGAATGCATTTTGTGTTCCGCGATGTTCTCAACCTTGACAGGCCTGAAAGTACCCAATCCCACATGCAGGGCCAGTTCAACAATATGAACACCCATATTCCTTATGCTTTCCAGGAGCTCGGGCGTGAAATGGAGCCCTGCGGTCGGAGCTGCCGCCGAACCCGGAATTTTGGCGTAAACAGTCTGGTACCTTTCTCTGTCCCGGAGTTCTTTTTTGATGTAAGGTGGAAGAGGCATCTGGCCCAAACGGTCAAGAATGTCTTCAAAAACTCCGTTATAGTCGAATTTCAGCAGCCTTCCTCCCGCTTCTGTCACCTCAACGGCTTCTGCTGTCAGCAGCCCCTGCCCAAAAGAAATCACGGTACCGGGGCGGACCCTCCTGCCGGGCTTGACCAGCGCCTCCCAGGTATTGAGGTCTTTCCTGGTCAGCAGGACCACCTCAATCCTGGCCCCCGTGTTTTCCTTAACACCTATCAGCCTGGCCGGAATCACCCGGGTACTGTTGAGGACAAGGGCATCGCCCGGGCGAAAATACTGCATACAGTCAGGAAACTGCCTGTGTTCTATGAACCCCGTATCCCTGTGCAAAACAAGGAGCCTGGATTTGTCCCTGGACTCCGCAGGCTCCTGAGCGATCAATTCCTCTGGAAGATAATAATCAAAATCCTTTAATCTCATGGCTGAACCTCATTAATAATTGGATGATACTTCCACACCCGTGTAGTAAAATTTCAGAATATCTATGTAGCTTTTCCCCTGAACAGCCATTTCATAAGCCCCCCACTGGGACATACCGACACCGTGACCCCACCCGTGGCCTTCAAATACCACGGTACCGGTGGCAGCTTTGCTAAAGGATGAAGTGCCGGCGGCGTCCAGGACATAAAACTCGGCGTTTGCCCCGTTGAGAACTCCCACGCTTCCGTACTCAGATACTCCGTATAAAGCAGCGCCCTCAACAGTTACAGTTTGCCCGGCACCGTTTAGAACCGAGAAGCTGGGGGTTGTAACCTGGCCCATGTTAATATCAAAGAACCGGCTCATGAACCGCTTGGTATTGTCGGCATTTCTTTCTGCTTTGAATCCCGGGTTAAAGAGCTGCCCGAACTCATTGCCGCTCTTGCTCATAGTATTGCCGTTAATATCTGTAATAATAACCGTTTTGACGCGGCCGGAGGGGTATTTCTCCAATTGCAAGGACTTTATGGGCCCTATCTGGGAACCGTTCTGGACACTCTGATTCAGCTTGTTCCTGATATCGTCCATGGTAGTGGTATAGGTCCAGTTGGCCAAACCCCTTTTGGTACTGTATGGGTCCGGCTTCCCTCTGAGATAGGGCAAGGCATTGGACCATACGTTTTCACTGTCCTCGGTATGCCCGCCGCTGTTGGAGTGGTAGTTGGCGCTTATCGGCGCTCCGTTGTACAGTATGATCTGGCCCGCAGTTTCCTGAACTGCTTTGATGACGTTTGCTCCTTCCCGGCTAACCCCCTCATACGCCTGGTCAGTTGTTGTATCAAGCATATTAAAACCTTCAACTACACGTTTGTTATAATTGCCAACCGTAAAAGTCCTGGCGGCAACAGCCTGGGCTTTCAGCGCTTCCAGAGGCCAAGCGTTGTCCAGTTCCCTACCGACAACCCCATAAAGGTATTCTTCCAACGGCAGCTCATTAATAGCCGCCACACTGCTGCCGGTACTGCGAAATTCCATATTCCCCCGGTACCACCTGCCTATACTTTGCACTGAACCGCCGGCAGTGAAACTTACAAGGGACACCCTGTTGGCTGAATCGTGGGCCGTTTCCCTGACAACTACCGGGCCGGTATAAATCTTTTCCAGGGGCTGCCCGTTTTTGTAAAGCTGGACACCGGCGGGAAGGTAATAAACCTGCCATATTTCGTTTTCAGCCGGGGTCCCGATTAAGTCATCCCCGGGAACAGCGCCCAGGTCAATAATCTGGTAACTGCCTTTCACCGAAAAGGCCACGGAACTGGCGTTCCGATAAGCGGAACCGGCGTTGGTGGTGACAATCCCCACTCTGACATTGGCCGGGATCCCGGCAAAAGCCGGGGAAGCCACAAAGGCGCAAACCAAAACAAGTACGGTAAATAATGAAACCAGGGCTTTTGTTTGAAGACCGTTCGAACAACTCATGGCAAAATCATCCTCCCATGGCAACTCCACTAAATTTCGACATTGTTTGCCGCGTTTCCTGCCCGTTTAAACAAAAAGGAAGCCTAAAAAATTACCGAGGCTCGAACCGTACCTGGTTGTACGTCGTGTCTCGGTAAATTTTTTAAGAAAGCCGGATAAAGTTTTGCCTAACCTTAGAAATTGGGCTTCAAAATGTACATATCTTCATTAACATTTCCTGAACGGTCTGGAGAGTTTTCCTCGCCCATATAGTTGTCACCAGTGTTCTCTTCGCCGGTGCCGCCGGTGTCACTGCCGCCGGTGTCACTGCCACCGGTGTCACTGCGGCCGGTGTTTCCACTGCCGGGATTATTGCTGTCAGGGTTAACTCCGCTGCCGGTTTGGCCGGTACCGCCGGCAGGATTCACCGGAGAACCGGTTATTGCCGGTTTTCTTTTGTTTCCGTTATTGCCCGCTGAAGTCGGGCGATCCTCCGGTCCGGCATCCTTTCTGATAGGCTGAACGTATTGGATCTTATCAGGTTCGTCACCCGGTTTGTCAGGAGGTTCGGACACCGTCATCTGTTCGTCCGGCGCGGCAGTATTCTCTCCGCCGGCAGGCCTGCCGGCAATGGCCAGGTACTTCTTTTCCTTTACTTCAAAGTGGTCTTCTTTGCTCGCCTGATCGATAATCTGATCAGGCAGCCCCCCGGCGCTGGATATGGCAACTACGATACTCTTTTCCTTAAGGTCTTCTTCGGTTACGGGTAAGCCGGCGTGTACCGCTTCGATAAGAACCGCATATTTACCCGGTGAGAGCCCTTTCTTCTTGGCGTTTTCTCTTATATCGGACGGGACATGAATGGTCTGGATGTCACCTTTTATTTCACGGACTGTAAGGACATCATTAGCCGAAGCCAGCAGAGTCCTTTCCAGCGACTTTTCGTCGATTTGGGTGTCTGGCAGGGAAGATACGCTGATCAACACCTTATTGTCGTTATTTTCGTTGATGAAACCAAGTTTCACTGCCTTTTCCGTAACACTGGCCACCACCCTGTTCACCTTCATGCCCTTCCATTCAATACTGTCCAGGATTTTTTGCCCGTCCCGGTTGTATGCGTGGGCGTCCATAACATTACTGCGGTTGCTTACAGTAAGTTCGATACTCGGGTTGATATCGATGGCCACGTAAGCAACGGCTACTTCCGCAGGCTGATTAATAACTGTCAGCAGGGGACTGGCTATCAGGAAGAGGATTACAGCAGCAGCTACAGCCAGCCAGCTGGCTTTGGGCATGGTGAAAAACCGCCTGTGAACTACAGGGATACGCACTTCTTCCCCGATATCAGGCATCCTTCCGGTGATTCTGACCCGTTTGAACTCACCTCTGGGTGTCATCAGGATAACATGTTGACTTGTTTTCTCCATCACTACTCCTGTAAGCCACTCCATAATGTCCCCTCCTTTCCTAAAGAGTTTTATTTAAAGAGCCTTTACGATATACTGTCTCAGATGATCAAAATCGTCAATGAGAATCAGGGTAATAGCAATTATGTATTTTCTCTGCCTTTCCAGGGTTTTTCTGCTTATGCCCACTTTTTGGGCCAGAAGCTTTAAAGGCAATTCCTTTTTGGTAAGCAGGTAAGTTTTCAGGTAATTATCCCCGGCTATGATTTTGGCAACTTCCATTGCTCTGACCCGGGCGTCTTCATGTTTCGGCGAGACCTCCACCAGTTCCTGAAAAGTGATGCCAAATTCCTTCAGTTTTCCGGTTAATAGAACAATTTCTTCCTTCCGTTCGGCAGCCGCGGTTTTCTGCTGAAACTCTTCCACTGACTGTTTTGCTTCGAGATAATAATAAGTGCTTGCCGGGTTTTCGTCGTCTTCCTCCTCAAAACTGGACAGCGGCACAACCTTTTTTTCCAGAGCCGACTCTTTTCTGAAATGGTCAATGAGCCTTCTTTTTATCACCGTTTCGGCAAAACTCAAAAAAGAGGTGTTTTTGCCGGTGTCAAAACAATCTATGGCTTCATTAAAGGCCATCAGCCCAATACTGGCCTCGTCGTCTTCACCCATCCGGATATACCGTCCGCTGACTTTGGATGCTGTCTTGAGAATAAAGGGGGTGTAACTCTTGATCAGGTTTTCCCGCGCCATGCTGTTTCCGCTCTGCGCCTCCAGAACCAGCTGCCCGCAGTTAGCAACATCCCCTTCTGACGAGTCTTTCTGGAAGAGAAACCTCATGGCGGTTTACACCTCCTCCATTAATAATACTAATTCGGAATTAGCTTCCGGTTTGTAAGGGTTAAAATTTATCTTCTGCCCAAAAAATTTAATAAAATCGTCAATATTATACTTAGAATTATACTGGTAACGATAGGAAAGTAAAAAGTAAAGTTGCCTTTCCGCACAAATATATCCCCCGGCAGTCTCCCAAACGGGAAAACCTTGCCGGCAAATGTTATAAACAGGCCTATAACCAGCATGACAGCCCCAAAAAACATGAGCATTTTGCCGAATGAACTGAACTCGCCCATCATAATCCCCCGTTGAAAACAGTTTCCAGTCAATATAATACGCAATTTAGGCAAATAATTATCCCCATCAGAACAGCTTTTGTTGTTCAATATCCTTGTCAATCTGAAGCCCCAGGTGCCGGTAAGCCAAGGGGGTGACCACCCGGCCCCGGGGTGTGCGGTTGATAAAACCGAGCTGCAGGAGGTACGGTTCATACACGTCTTCAATGGTATCCGGTTCCTCACCGGTGGCAGCGCTTATTGTGTCAAGACCTACGGGCCCTCCGCCAAATTTTTGGATTATGGTCAACAGCAGTTTGCGGTCAGTGTTGTCCAGGCCCAGGAGGTCAACCTCCAGCATCCCCAAAGCCTGCCTGGCCACATCAAGGGTAATCTTGCCTTCGGCTCTTACCTGGGCATAGTCCCTCACCCTTTTCAACAAGCGGTTGGCCACCCGGGGAGTGCCCCGCGAACGCCTGGCTATTTCCGTGGCCCCTTCCGGCTCTATCTCCACATCAAGTATCGCGGCTGCCCTTTTAACGATTTCTCCCAGTTCGGAAGTATCGTAAAACTCCAGCCTAAACAACACTCCGAACCTGTCTCTGAGCGGGGAAGTCAACAGCCCTGCCCTGGTAGTGGCCCCAACCAGAGTGAACCTGGGCAGGTCAATGCGCAAAGACCTGGCGCTGGGCCCTTTGCCGATTATAATGTCCAGGGCGTAATCTTCCATGGCCGGATACAGGATTTCCTCTACACTGCGGTTCAACCGGTGAATCTCGTCCACGAACAGGACATCGCCCTGCGATAAATTGGTTAAAATAGCGGCCAAATCACCGGGCCGCTCAATAGCCGGCCCTGACGTTACCCGGATGTTAACGCCCATTTCATTGGCAATAATATGGGCGAGAGTCGTCTTACCCAGCCCCGGCGGTCCGAAAAGCAGGACGTGATCCAGGGACTCCCCTCTTCTACTTGCCGCCTCAATAAAGACCGACAGGTTTTCCTTTATTTTGGCCTGGCCGATATATTCCGCTAACCTGCGGGGGCGCAGGCTGTACTCTATTTCCATGTCCTCTGCCCGGACACCTGACGAAATAATGCGTTCTTCCATTGTTACCTCCGGAAATATTTACTTCCTTAAAACTTTCCCAGCTCCTTTAAGGCCAACCTTACCAGTTCCTGCGGCTTTAAAGAGGGTATTTCCTTTTGAGACATCGAGACCAACACCCTTTTGGCTTCTCCCGGATTGTAACCCAGCGCTATAAGCGCTTCCAGCGCTTCGCCGGACGCATCAGGCAAGCCGGCTGTTCCGGGGATGGGTTCATGACCTTTGCTGATATCCAATTTGCCCAGCTTGTCCTTAAGCTCAATGATAATCCGCTGGGCCATCTTTTTCCCGACACCGGGAATCCGGGTTAAAACATTCGTTTGTTCATGGAGAACAGCCTGGACCAGCGCCTGAGACGGCATTGATGACAAAACTGCCAGGGCGACCCTGGGTCCTATTCCGGAAACCTGGATAAGCTGTTCAAATATTTGCCGGTCGCTTTCCTGAACAAAACCAAACAACTGCATGGCATCATCCCGCACATGCAGGTATGTATAGACAGTTACTCCATCCTTTTGACCGGCCAGGGCAGTGACAGCAGGTGTGGGTACAAATACCTTGTAACCGACCCCGGCCACATCTATAACCACATAATCAGGCCCTGTACTTACAAGTGTGCCGCGAACAAATGATATCATTACCGTCCTCCGATTATACCGGCTGATTTATAGAAATGGCTGTGACATATGGCAATAGCCAGGGCGTCAGCCACGTCATCAGGTTTTGGAACTTCCGGCAGGCCCAGTAAAGTCTTGACCATAAACTGTATCTGAGATTTTTCCGCCCTGCCGTACCCGACTACTGCCTGTTTGACCTGCAAAGGGGTGTATTCATGTACCGGAAGGCTGCTTTGAGCCCCGGCCAGCATAATAACTCCCCTGGCCTGCCCCACTGTCAAAGCCGTGCGCGCGTTTTTGTTAAAAAACAGCTCTTCAACGGCACAGTAGTCCGGTTTGTACTTGTTAATAAGCAATATCAATTCATTATATAGTTTTTTTAACCTTAATTCCACCGGCTGGGAGGGGGATGTGCGAATACAGCCGTAATTTACCGCCTGGAGCTTATTACCGGTTTCCCTGACAAACCCGTAACCGGTTATCGCCGACCCGGGGTCTATACCCAGTACCAACACATTCCCATCTCCTTTCTGCATTCAATATTCGACACGCGGAATAAGTTATCCTGCCTATAAAAAATATGATTGTTTCCGCCGCGCTATCTGATAGGACCTTTATTAATTTCCTATCTTCACCGCCTAGCTGTCGCCCATGCCGGGCACACCAAAAAAAAAGCTGTCCCGGAACTACCGGGGCAGTTTTTTAAGCAAAGGCCGGCTTATCAGTTTACTTTAAGTCGATAATCCTCCAACCGTCATTATACTTCTTCAAATAGAAATATCCGATACCCTGTTCAGTGGTTATTTTCCCGGCTTTATCGGTTTTTTCCACTTCAATAACCAGTTTAATATCGGCCCTGTCACCTTCTCTTTTTTCAGAAATAACTTTTTTAACGGCCATTCTCATATCTGTCTGATCGCCGCTTTCCGTTTTGGCTATTTCATAAATTGCCGGAAACAAATCCACCACATCTGTTATCTTGACTCCACCGATAAAATTGGAAAAAATATTGCTTGTTGCCTTGTAAGCTTTTTCATATTTGGGGTCAAGGCATTCAACCATTGTATTTATATCTTTTTCGTTTACGGCATTTACAAATTTCTCGACAGTATCCATTGGTTTTGCTACAAAAAACAGGTTAAATACTACGATACTCGCAGCTACGATACCTGCCGCAACAGCGCCGGCAAGAATCTTGCCCTTTACCGTGACACCGGCTGCCTTTACGGTGGCACCGACTGCCTGTACAACACCTGTACTAACAGCATCAACGGCTCCGGTAACTCCGGATATCATTGTCCCGGGCCCATTGACAGCCCCTGCAGAAGTTTGGGCAACAGCCTCTTTCACGGCTTGACCCGCAGCGTTTTCCGTATCCGATAGACCGGATATTTCGTGAACAGGAAAACCGCAATTACTGCAGAAACGGTTTCTCTCACCTGACATTGTACCACACTTGGGGCAAAACACTTTCTCACCTCTTCCCTGATAAAAAGACTTTTAAGGCTATACCTGTCTGCCGCACTTGCCGCAAAACTTAGCCCCTTCGGTCAATTCAGCCCCACATTCACAATTTGCCACTACAACAGCCTGCCCAAGTGCCTGTTTTGCCGAAAGTTGGATTTGCTTTAATTCCTCTTGTTTGTCATCTACCCGGCTGTCTAAATCCCTGATCGCTTCACATTTACTTCTAACCCTTTCTTCATCAAATTCACCGTTTAAAAACATAGTATACACTATATTGCCGAGTTCCTCCACAGATTCCCTCTTCTTGCTCAGAAGGGTGCCGATTTCTCCTTTTACTTTAACTACATCAAGCTTTTCTTTTGATTTTACACTTACTGTTCTAACTCCTTTTTCGAAACCTTTTTTCATTTTGTCAAGAAATTCCACCACATTCTATCCTCCCAGTATAAATTTGTTTCCGCATTCCGTACAAAACTCGTTACCCGCCTCATTCCTGGAGCCGCATTGGGTACAGAATTTATGGCTGCCTTCCGCACCGGTATTGCCCTGAAGTTGACCCGTAGATTTACTCGCTATCAGATAAATATTAAAACCGGCAGCACCCAGGAAAAGAATCAGCGGGAGGTAATACCCGGGCCCGTATTCTGCTTTAAGCATCCCGTCTCCCTGTTCCGTAATCTTAGAATCTAACATTATTTTGAGCACAAGTATGGAAATAAATCCGATTCCACCCACCACAGCCGAAATAATAGATTTTTTGTTCCCCTTCATAAAACCGAAACCTACTCCCGAAACAGCCGCCAAAAAAGCAATAATTGCAAGGGGATTGGCATCAATCTCTTCATCCCCAACCGTTGTACCCGTAACAAAATCAAATGTACTTAATTTGGCTACTTCTTGGTTTCCACACGAAATAGTTGTAAAAGTAAGAAAAAAGCATAGTATGATAAGCCCGAAAATTGCAGGTGAGATCCTCCTCTTTTGGTTTTGCATAAAATGCCTCCTTAAAAATTGCAAATTATTAATTTATTGATCTAATTTTGTTCCACACTTAAGACAGAATCTATCCGTTTCCGCAGCAGGGGCACCACACCCGGGACAACTTTTAATGCCTTCATTGCCTCTTGTTATCTCGGCACTGTCTTCACCTGCAGCGGCGATCTCTGAGTTAGCCGGAATGGCAGGACCGGGAATCCGGCCTGCTTGTGGCAGGATTTTGTTTCTGTATTTGTACAGGATTACCCCTGCAGCTATGACAAAAACTATACCAAATAAAATCAGCGCATAGAACAACAGGCTGGTCTGTTCCACAACTGCAGTAAAATGGATTTGACTGCCTTTGGTCAACAGCTGTTTTTTATCGGTTTTTTCTACTCTGTTTTGATTTGAATAATATGTCTGAACTTCTCCGGGAAAGTTGACTACAAATTGGGGTTCACTGTCAAGTTGGGCCTGGGGTCCCAGCCAACCGGTCAATTCAGTTGAAACTTCAAAATCATATTTGGGGAATAGGGCTGAGGTGTTTATAATCTTTGCATAAGATAACTGCTCATTTGAAAAAACTTTTTTGACTTTCTTTATGAATGCCTCTGGATTATCAGCTTTAGTACTAATAATAAAGTCAAGAGTTTCACCATTGTCAGATTTGTCAAAGGTCCATTCAGGCAATGATTTCTTAAAATAAGTTTCCGCATTTATGTATTTATCCTTCTCCAACCGGTCTGCTTCAGCCTTGGAAAGAGTTAAAGTAACAGTCCTTTCAATTGAGCCGTCCTTATCTATATCTGTGTCGACAACCATTTTTTTAATCGGGTATGATTCATAGCAGGTCACGGTTTTATCCCCGCCAAGTGATATATACCCTTGTTCATCAACCGTGTTATATCCCACCGGATTTCCAGGCAGTTTTATCAAATATTTTTTGGAATTTATCATATTACCGGTATCACTAACCATCCCGGCTTTTATAACTGCATCTACGGCCCACTGTATATAATCGGATTCTGAAATATCCTCACTGAATTTTATCTGTGGGTTGAAAGGAGTTCCGGTATAATCAAGTTTTACCGTGGAATCTTTGCCTGTAATTTCCTTTGATTTAAGGGCCAGTTCCTTTAAATCTTTAAAATCAAAACTAAAATCATAATACAGTTTACTGTCAGTTCTATACTTGTTCATCTTAAACACATTTGGTTTTGAATCATTCAACACTTTTGTAAGGGCAGGTTCTCCGCCTTTTACCTCGGAAAGTTCTGAATTTTCAATTTCAAACCTGACAATCCTCTTACCGGAACCGTCACTATACACATCAGTAATTACATACGTATCGGCACCACATCCGGTAACTGCAAGTACAATAAAAATCATTAAAACTGACAATAGTAAAAGCCTGATTATCTTCGGTAGAATTATAAAAATACACCCCTTTCAATATAAACTGTAAAATTAACATGAAATACCTGGTTTTAAAAGTTATTTAAAAGTCCCCACACCCCCTCAGCCGTTAAGTAGAACCCAATAATTTGATGAAACTTTGAACTTATTCGATAAATTTTGACAATTTCCTTCCAGAAATTATCTATCAATGCATAAAAAAATTTGATTTGGCAGCCTCCCCGGTATCCTGTCCCGGTTTTTTCTATAATGAAAAAGTTTAAAAAAAAAGACGCCAAGCGTCTTTATCCTTTAAACTCGTCAAAGTTTTCCAGAGCCGAGTTCAGTTGGGCGTCTGTTTCAAACTCATACAACAGTTTCAACCTTCCCTGGGTATCCGGGATCTGGTTATTATAGTCCATGGCCATGTTTAGGTCTTCCTGGATTTCAGGGGGAAGACTGCTGACATTAATATCTTCACGCTGCAGGACTTTATAGTCATGACCTAAAGGGCCTTCATAAACAGCCAGAAACCCGTCGTGAATACCCAAATGGCGAAAATCCTGGTGATACGGGCAGACCCGTTGTTCCATCCTGGCCAAAACCAGGGTGTTTTTTACGGTATCATCGATACTCCATCCCGCTTCAGGCGGATATTTACTGACCAGGCTCGCAAAATCCAATCCTATCAGGTCGGATGTGGTGGGAATTGTCGTGCTAACCCTGTCCCCGCAGAAGTATCTTATTTCTTTCCGGATTACTGTATCCGGCGTGATGGTGGGTTTTACACCTTTGGCGGCGCCCTGCACAAAGGTTTCCGGTTTGGACAACGGCCGCTGGCCGCCGTAAATCCCGTAAAATGCGGCAAAACTTAAGAGGAAAACCGTTACGACACTCAAATAAATAAGGTGGTTTCCGTATTTTTTCGACATAAATTAAACCCCCTTTCAACTGGTTTGTTAACTAGTAGTTATTACCAGTTACCAGGGGTTTTATACACGGACTAAGAAAAGTTCTTACTGATTAGCTAAAATCTCATCATCTATATCAAAATTGGCATAAACATTCTGGACATCATCGTGTTCTTCCAGGGCCTCCATAAGTTTTAGCATCTTCACGGCATCGTCTCCCGTAAGTTCTACGGTGCTTTGGGGAACCATGGTCACTTCCGCCACGGAAGGGTTCAGCCCGGCTTCAGTAATGGCGGCTTTTACAGCTTCGAAGTCTTCCGGAGCACAGGTAATTTCAAAAGATTCTTCATCCTCTTTCATATCCTCGGCGCCGGCATCAAGGGCTGTCATCAAAATTTCGTCATGATCCTTGTCCAGGTCCTCTTTATCAAGTGCAATAAAACCCTTTTTTTCGAACATCCAGGCAACACAGCCCGACTCGCCCAAGTTGCCGCCGTACTTGGAGAAAAGGTGCCTGATCTCACCGGCCGTGCGGTTGCGGTTGTCAGTCATAATGTCCAGCATTACTGCAGCCCCACCCGGCCCGTAGCCCTCGTACACTATTTCCTCGTAGTTGACGCCGGCCAGTTCCCCGGTGGCTTTCTGAATTGTCCTGTTTATGTTATCCATAGGTATGTTGGCTGCTCTGGCTTTTTGAATAACGGTCTTCAACCTGGGATTGGCTTCCGGGTCTCCCCCGCCCTGTTTGGCCGCTACGATGATTTCCTTGCTGATTTTAGTGAATAGTTTAGCCTTTTGGGCATCCTGCCTGCTTTTCCTGTGCTTGATATTGGCCCATTTGGAGTGGCCCGCCATGATTGGTTCTACCTCCCCTCAAGATTGACGTAAATATTTTAGCACCGGTCAACACCATTGTCAATAAAACAAAAACAGTCGGGCGGCAACAACTCAGCCAGCAACACACCGGAGGTTGGAAGTTGGAGGTCAGAAGTTGGATTAAGAAGGGGCCGTCCCATAAATATGCTGTATTCTCAGTTCGGTCAAAATATTTGACGGGCAGGTATATTCCTGCG